>JBDSWH010000183.1:0-7919 GCA_039926785.1 Gammaproteobacteria bacterium | reverse complement strand
CGCGGGAGCGCCTCGGCCCGCCAGCGCGCCGCCACGGACACCGAGTCCTGACCGCGCACGCCGAGTGCGTACGCCGTCAGCGGAACGCCGGCCTCGTACTCGCGCCCCACCATGAAGCCCGTGATGTTCTGCAGGAACACCAGCGGCACGCGGCGCTGGCAACACAGTTCGACGAAGTGCGCTGCCTTCAGTGCCGATTCGGAGAAGAGAATGCCGTTGTTGGCCACCATGCCGACGGGGTAGCCATGGATATGGGCAAAGCCACAGACCAATGTGGTGCCATACAACGCCTTGAACTCGCTGAAGTCGCTGGCGTCGACCAGTCGCGCGATCACCTCGCGGACGTCGTAGAGCTTGCGCGTGTCCGCCGGAACGATGCCCAGCAGGTCATCCGCGGGATACAGCGGCGCGGTATCGGGTCGGGACGCGAGCCAGGGCGACTTCATCCGGTTCAGGTGGCTGACGCTCTGGCGCGCCAGCGCCAGCGCATGCCGATCGTCCTGGGCGTAGTGGTCTGTTACGCCCGATATTCGTGAATGCAGGTCCGCGCCACCCAGGTCCTCCGCGGTCACCACCTCGCCAGTGGCGGCCTTCACCAGCGGCGGACCGCCGAGGAAGATGGTGCCCTGGCCCCGGACGATGATGCTCTCGTCCGCCATGGCCGGCACGTAGGCGCCGCCGGCCGTGCAGGAGCCCATCACGACGGCGATCTGCGGTATGCCGGCCGCGGACAGGTTGGCCTGGTTATAGAAAATCCGGCCGAAGTGCTCCCGATCGGGAAAGACTTCGTCCTGGAGCGGCAGGTAGGCGCCCCCGGAGTCGACGAGGTAGATGCAGGGCAGGCGGTTCTCGCCGGCAATCTGCTGGGCGCGCAGGTGCTTCTTCACCGTCAGGGGATAGTAGGTCCCCCCCTTCACCGTCGCGTCGTTGGCGACGATGACGCACTCCTGCCCCGCGACCCGACCGATGCCCGTGATGATCCCGGCGCTGGCCACCTTGTCGTCATACAGCCCGTAGGCCGCCAACTGCGAAAATTCGAGGAATGGGGAACCCGGGTCGAGCAACTCGCGGATCCGCTCGCGGACCAGCAGCTTGCCCCGTGACACGTGCAGGCTCCGGGCCTTCTCTCCGCCACCAACGGTAACGGTGGCTACCCGGTGCGCCAGGTCGGTGATCAGCGCCTCGTTGGCGGTCCGGTTCCGCCCGGCATCGGGCGTGTGCAGGTCCAGTGTGGGCGTGAGGACAGTCACTTCACGGTCTCCGGCGGGAGTTGGTCCAGCAGGCGCTGGGCTTGCAGGTGGTGCGGCCGGTCGAGCATCCGGCCGTCCAGCTGGACGACGCCGGCGTCCGGAACTGCGGCGAATGCGGCCAGGACGCGCCGGGCAAAGGCTACCTGTGCCGCCGTTGGCGTAAAGGCCGCATTGATGATGGGCACCTGGTCGGGATGGATGGCGAGCATCCCGCTGAACCCGTCCTCGGCGGCACGCGTGGCCCGGCGCACCAGCGCCGCCTCGTCCCGAAAGTCCGGCGACAACGTCTCGATGGCGGCCCGGCCTGCCGCCGCCGCGGCGATCTGGCACAGGCTGCGGACCAGCTGGTAGGTAAAGCGCAGCTCGCCGTCGGCGTTCCGACTCTCCCGGGCACCCAGGTCTGCTGCCAGGTCCTCGGCGCCCCAGGTCAGGGCCAGTAACCGTTCCGGCGGGCGCACGTAGCCGGAGAGCGTGGCGACGGCCAGGGCACTTTCCGTGGCGATCGCCACAATCGGAACCGGCGGACGACCCGGCCAGCTCGCCTCCAGTCCGGCAAGCGCCCGGTCGAGTTCCCGCACATCCGCGATCGACTCCGGCTTCGGCAGCACGATGCCCGCCGGCGCGCCGGGAAGGACCGCCGCCAGGTCGTCATGCATCAAGCCGGACGACAGCGGGTTGACCCGGACCCACAGTGCGGGGGTCCCGGCCACGTGGGTTCCGGGTGTAGTGCTGGCCCGCAGGAAGGCGACGGCCATCTCCCGGGCAACCACCTTGCGTCCGGCCACCACCGCATCCTCCAGATCAAGGATGACGGCGTCGGCCTGGCATTCCGTCGCACGTAGCAACTTCCGCTCGCTGTCGGCGGGCATGAACAACCAGCTGCGCGGGAGCGGTGCGGCCATCATGCGGTTGGCCGCCTCAGCACGAGCGCGTGGCGCTTGCAACTGGCGACCTCCTCCTGGCGCTGGTTGAAGGCGCGGTGAATGAACGTGACGATCCCTGAGTTCGGCCGCGACTGGCTCGGGCGCAGCGCCGCCACCTCGGTTTCCACGCGCAGCGTATCGCCCACGAATACCGGCTTTGGAAAGCGCACCTCATCCAGCCCCAAGTTGGCCACGGCGGTGCGGTGGGTGGTGTCGTGGACGGATATGCCGATCATCAGGCTCAGGGTAAAGCAGCTGTTGACCAGCACCTGGCCGAACTCCGTTGTGCGACAGTATTCGGCATCCAGGTGCAGGGCCGCCGGGTTATGGGTCAGAGTGCTGATCAGCAGGTTGTCGGTCTCGGTCACCGTCCGGTGGATATCATGGGCGATCACACTGCCCACGGACAAGTCGTCAAAATAGCGGCCAGCCATGGAAGTTTCCCGTGTCAGGTAGTGGCGTTGAACAGCTCGCGACCGATGAGCATGCGGCGGATCTCGGACGTTCCGGCACCGATCTCATACAGCTTGGCATCGCGCAGCAGCCGGCCCGTCGGGTAGTCATTGATGTAACCGTTGCCACCCAGGATCTGGATGGCATCCAGTGCCATCTGCGTGGCGCGCTCGGCGGCGTACAGGATCACACCGGCGGCGTCGCGTCGCGTGGTCTGGCCGGCGTCGGCCGCCCGGGCAACGGCATACACGTAGGCCTTGCAGGCGTGCAGCGTGGTGTACATGTCTGCCAGCTTGCCCTGGATCAGCTGGAACTCCCCAATGGGCTGGCCAAACTGCTTGCGCTGGTGCACATAGGGCAGCACCGCATCGAGACAGGCCGCCATGATGCCGAGCGGTCCTGCGCTGAGCACGATCCGCTCGTAGTCCAGGCCGCTCATCAGCAGGCGCACACCCCCATTGACCTCACCGAGAATGTTCTCTGCGGGCACAAAGCACTCGCGGAACACCAGTTCGCAGGTGTTCGACCCGCGCATACCGAGTTTGTCCAGCTTTTGGGCTGTAGAGAAACCGGGGAAGCCCTTCTCCACGAGAAACGCCGAAATGCCCCGCGCTCCGGCGTCAGGCAGCGTGCGGGCATAGACAATCAGCACGTCTGCGTCGGGACCGTTCGTAATCCACATCTTGGAGCCGGTCAGTACGAACCCGTCACCGCGAGCCTCCGCCCGGAGGCGCATGCCGACGACGTCGGAACCGGCACCCGCTTCGCTCATGGCCAAGGCGCCGACGGCGTCGCCACTGATCAGTCGGGGCAGGTAGCGCCGCTTCTGGTCGGCGGTGCCGTTCCTCCGCAGCTGGTTCACGCACAGGTTGGAGTGCGCGCCGTAGCTCAGGCCCACCGAGGCTGATGCGCGGCTGATCTCCTCCATGGCGAGCACGTGCTCCAGGTAGCCGAGTCCTGAACCCCCATAGTCCGTTTCCACGGTGATGCCGAGCAGGCCGATCTCGCCCATGCGCGCCCAGAGATCGCTGGGGAACTGGTTTGACGCGTCGATCTCCGCGGCGCGCGGCGCTATCTCGCTCGTCGCGAAGGCCCGCACGGTGTCCCTGAGCAGGCAGGCGTCGTCAGAAAAGCCGAAGTCGAGAAATTCTGATGCCATGGTGCTCACCGGGCCGGTTTCCTGCCGTTAACGTCAGTCTTGAGGAGTTCGGCGAAACACTTCGCCTCAACCTCCCCCATGGTCACCAGCGTGGCCTCGATATCGCGCAGTTTCTGCAGGAGTTCCGCCCGGTGCTCCCGGATCTTGTCGCACAAACGCAGGAGCTGGCGGCTCCCGCCGGGTTGCTTCGGGTCGTACATGTCGATGATTTCCCGGCATTCCTCCAGGGAGAAGCCGAGTCGCTGCCCGCGCAGGACGAGCCGCAGCCGCGTGCGCTCCCGATCGGAATAGAGGCGCGTCTGGCCACGCCGGGCCGGAGCGATCAGGCCCTTGTGCTCGTAAAAGCGCAGCGCACGGGGCGTGACGTCGAATTCCGCGGCGAGCTGCTGAATGGAATAGTGTTGGTCGGCCAAGGCCGGATCCCCGGTAAACGTCGAAAAACGCAAGGGGTAATAGTTGACGTATACGTCAACTATAGGCGGAACGTCCACGTCGGGGCAAGACGCCCGTCACGCACTGGTCAGGTGGAGCGGCGGGCGCGGAAGAACGCCTGGAGGACTGCCCGGCACTCGTCGGCCAGCACGCCCCCCGTCACCGCCACACGGTGATTGGCGGCCGGCCCCCCGAGCACATCGATAACCGTGCCTGCCGCGCCCGCCCTCAGGTCGGGTGCGCCATAGACGACCCGGCCGACCCGGGCGTGAATCATGGCCCCGGCACACATGGGACAGGGCTCCATGGTGACGTAGAGAGTGGAGCCGCCGAGGCGGTAGTTACCGAGCTGCCGGGCCCCGGCCCGCAGGGCTTCTATTTCCGCGTGACTGGTGGGGTCCGAGCTGCCAATGGGCCGGTTCCAGCCCTCCCCGATCACCACCCCCTCCAGCACCAGGACGGCACCCACCGGCACTTCGCCCGCCGCCTCGGCGTTGCGCGCGAGTTCCAGCGCGCGGCGCATGTAGATCGCGTCGTCGCGAACTGCCGGGCCCCCGCAGGCCGGGATCGGGTCGTCGCTGCCGGGGGAGCGCGTCATGATGGGTCAGTATAGGATGTCGGACTCTGGCCATCCGCCGCCGTTTCGCGTAACAGCGTGCCCGGCCGGGTAACATGATCGGATCAAACCCGGCAGCTAAGGATGGCAGGCCCTATGTTGACCCTCGAAGAAACCCTCTGGGACCTCGAACAGAAATTCTGGCTGGAGGGCGCCGAATTCCACACCCGCCACCTCACGGACGACTGCGTACTGCTCCTGCCCCAACCGGCCGGCGTGCTCTCCAAGGACGCCGCCGTTGCCCTGGTCCGGGAGACCGCGCCCTGGACAGGGGTTCGATTCGGGGGCCGGCGCCTGCTCCGGCTTCACGATCGCATCATCCTTCTCGCCTACACCGCCAGCGCGCATCGCCGCAAGGAACTGACGACCTACCGGGCGCTGGCATCAAGCGTCTACGTCAACCGGGACGGTGACTGGCGCCGCAATTTTCACCAGCAAACCCTGGACGAGGTATTGAGTGGCGCCACCGGGCGCTTCGAGCGGCTGAAGGATATCTAGCGCATGGCCAGGGCGCCGGCCGCCGCCAGTGCGACGGCGCCCGATGCCAGCCGCCAGCCATTGCCGGTCGCCAGCAGCTTCTCGAAGAGGACCAGTCCGGCAAGCGCGGCAACCCACAACAGGTTCATGACGCCACCCACGAACAACAGGAGCATCAGGGCCCAGCAGCAGCCAAGACAGTAGACACCGTGGCGCAGACCCATCTGCAGGGCTCCCAGTCGACCGGGCCGGAACGCCGCCACGAGGAACTGCGCCGGTGCCTGGCACCGCCTGAGGCAGACGCCCTTAATCGGCAGCCATTGGTACACGCCGACGGCGACGAGCAGCACAACCGTCGCGCGGCGCTCCGTCAGCACGCCCATCTCGTCGATCCACCCCGCGCCGATCAGTGCGACCTGGAGCGCGGTCGCCAGCACCGAGAAGACGAGCCACACGGTCAGGTAGCCCAGGAGGAATGGCGGGGTGCGTCCCGCGGAATCACGGTCGCGCTGGTTCACGCGATCGAACAGCAGGACGGTGGGCGCAACGGCCGGCAGCATCATGCCGATCATCATCACGAACCACATGAGGAAGGTCAGGACGGCGTAGCGGCCGCTGTGGAGCCCGCCCGCAACGGCCGGCATGGGCATAGGGGCGAACCACAGCCAGGCCCAGCTCAGCGCCGCCAATCCACCCAGCGCCACCAACAGCACCAGGCGGTCGCCGGGCAGGATGGCGCGCCGTCTGCTGGGTGGCGCGGCGGCCATACCGTGCCGCCCCGACGTCAGGCCGCGTGCTTGCGCACCACACCCGAGCCGGTCAGGTCGACCATCGCCAGGTGGGCGTGCCGGCCCTGCCACTGGAACGAGATGGGAGAGCCGAGCGTGCTGACCTCACTGCTCCCGCACTCCGCCTCCTCGTACTCGAACCCCGCCGGCAGCACGATCCTCGCAGCGGACCTTTGCCCCGTGACGGGATTCCGGATCGGGTCGACCCGCGCGTCCACGACATCCTCGATGGCAAGGCGTGCCGTGCACGTGGCCAGGTCCGCTTTGATTTCGATGCGCTTGAACAGGGGTTCGTGGACTTTGCTGAACGTTGCGGCAAAGACATTGAAGATCGTCGCGCCGGGCTCCGTCTCCTCACCCGACATGATCTTCAGCACGGCTTCGCGCTGCGCGGCCGAGGCCCGCACGTCGACGATGGGCTGCGCCTCGCCGTTGCCCTCGTGAATCGCCTTCGGCCAGGCGAAGAGCCCGGCAAAGGACAACCCATCGAGAGACGTGGGGCCGAAGTGGCCCCGGTCGATGTGAAAGCCCACCGCGGCCAGGCAGTTGCCGTGGGTGGGAAGGGACATGAACTGGCAGGGACAACCCCAGGCACAGTTGCAGGTGGTGACGTCGATACCCTGGATGCGCCAATCAATGCTGGCCATGGACATTCTCCGCGACCGGGATTGGCGGATACTCCCACGGTCGGCGGGCGGCGGGCAACGGTGCTGCGTGCTAGATTCCGGCCAACGGGGCCATAACCCCACCAGTACGCCGGGGTCCTCCTATGAATTCCCGCCTGGCCTTCCGCATCGCCGGACGCACCCTCGCCGGGATCGCCGCCATGCTTGCCGCGGGGTGCAGCCCGGGCCCCACCCAGTCGCCGCCGGTTGGGCCAGCACAGGCCAACACGCCCGTCCTCGTCCAGCCCGACGGAACCTACCCCGTGAAGGCGCTGGAAAAGGGCACCATCGTCGTCAAGGTGATCCAGAGCGGGGTGGAAAATCTCCAGGAGGCACCGAGCATCGCGGCGGGCCTCAAAACCAACCTGGAAAAGATGGCCGCCCTGGTGCACAAAGCCTGCACCACTGGCGCCAAGCCGGACTTTCTGCTCTTCAACGAGTTCCCTCTCACCGGGTACTCCGCGGGTTCCCGGTCAGAGAAGCTCAAGTTCACGATCACGATCCCCGGGCCCGAGACCGAACGCCTCGGCGGGCTGGCCCGGGAGTGCGATACCTACATCATCTTCGGCAGCTACGCCCGGGACGACGACTGGCCGGGCCACATCCTCAGCATCAACACGGTACTGGACCGCCAGGGCCGGATCGCCCAGAAGTACTGGAAGACGCGCAATGTCACCCGTCTGACGCCCAACGAGGAGATCCCCACCACCACGATCGAGAGCGTGCGGGACCGGTTTCGGGCGCGCTACGGGATTGAGGCGGAATTTCCTGTGGTGCAGACGGAGTACGGCAACATTGCCGTCAGCACCGTGCAACTGGATCCCTTCGTTTTTGCCGCCTTCGCCATGCGGGGCGCCGAGATCATGTTCCGCACGGCCACCCTCTTCTCCCCGGACGACGTGAAGGCAACGGCGCGCTTCCACAACGTCTACTCCGCCATGTCGAACATCACCTTCCCACCGGACAGCCCGGTGGCCGGCATGGGTGGGCACTCGTTGATCGTCAGCCCGCGGGGCGACGTGCTGGCGGAGGATCCCACCAACAACGAGGGCATCATTGAAGCGGAGATCCCGATTGCAGAGTTCCGCAAGAACCGGCGGATCCCGCGCTACCCGCTGGAGGTGGTGGCACCGGTGTTTGCCCAGTACCGGCAGGA
>JBDSWH010000182.1:0-5219 GCA_039926785.1 Gammaproteobacteria bacterium | reverse complement strand
CTGCCCGCCCTGCTCCTGGTGGTACTCGGCAACGCCACCGCCCAGGACGCCGAGGCTCCCGCTCCCGCGGCCCCAGCCGGACCAAAATGGATTGCGGACAGCAACGCCGAGGCCCAGATCCTTCTGGATACCTACGCGCGGTTCTATCCGGAGATGGCCAGCCAGATTGGCGTCGCGGCGATGGACAGCCGGGTCGCCGACCTCGGGGTGGCACGCAGTGAGCGCGTACGGGCGGCTTTCAACTCGGCGGCGCGGGAGCTGGATGAGCGGCGCGCGACTGTCAAGGATGCGCGCGTCCTCCAGGACCTCGAGATCCTCCGTCAGGATGCCCTGCTCCAGTCACTGATCGAGGAGACCAACCAGCGTTACCTGTTGCCAAACTTCGACGTGGCGGCGCAGATCTACGACGGCGTCCGCGTCCTGCTGGGCGACCAGGTCGGCAAGGAACGACACCCGGCAGCCGCCACCCGGCTGCAGCGCTACGCCGGCCTCGAGCAGGGCTACACGCCGATCGCGTCCCTGGCCGAGGCCCGCGTACGGGACCAGCTCGGGACAATCGGGCTGCTCTACCCGCTGCGGGACGAGCTCGAACAACAGCTTGCGAACAGCTCGCTGTACATGGACGGCATCAAGGAACTGCTGGACCAGTACGACGTACGGGGTGGGGACAAGGCGCTGAAGGAATTGCGGATCCAGGTCGCCGCCTACGATGACTTCCTGCGCCGGGAGGTTCTACCCAAGGCGCGGGACGACTACCGCCTGCCCGCGGAAGTCTATGCCGTGCGGCTGCGCGAGGTCGGCGTGGACATTCCGCCGTCTGAACTCGCGGCCCGTGCGCGGACCGCCTTCATGGAGATCCGCAACCAGATGGTCGCCCTAGCGCCACTGGTGGCGCAGCAGCTCAAACTGGGTGCGAGGGACTATCCGGGCGTAATCCGCGAACTGCGGAGCCACCAGGTGACGGGCGAGGCCACCCTGCCGCTCTATCGCGAGCGTCTGGCTGCCATAGAGGACATCATCCGAACCCAGAATATTGTGACGCTGCCCGAGCGCGACGCGATCATCCGCCTCGCCACGCCGGCCGAGAGCGCATCAACACCCTCGCCCCAGATGAAAGCCCCGCCCTTCATCAACAACCACGGCGAGCGGGGCGAGTTTGTCCTGCCGCTGGTGATGCCGCCCGTGGACGGCAAGGCGGCGGCACGCAGTCTGGAGGACTTCACCTTTGACGCAGTCACCTGGACACTGACCGCCCACGAGGCACGACCTGGCCACGAATTGCAGTTCGCCAGCATGGTGGAGAACGGAGTGTCGCTGGCGCGCGCGCTGTTCGCCTTCAACAGTGTCAATGTCGAGGGCTGGGGCCTGTATGCCGAGGCGGAGACCCAGCCCTATCTGCCCCTCGACGGCCAGCTCATCGCACTTCAGTTCCGCTTGCTCCGGGCAGCCCGGGCGTTCCTCGACCCCGGCCTGCAACAGGGCGTCATCAGTCTCGAGGAGGCGCGGCGGGTGCTCGTCGAAGGGGTCGTATTGACCGAGGCGAACGCCGAGCAGGAGTTGCAGCGCTACACCTTTAGGGCGCCAGGACAGGCGACCAGTTACTTCTATGGCTACCAGCGCCTGCTGGACCTCCGAGCCAGCACCGAAGTAACCCTGGGCAGCCGCTTCGAGCGCCAACGGTTCCACGACTTCGTGCTGGCCCAGGGGGTATTGCCGCCGGCATTGCTGGCCCGGCTGGTGCAGGACGAGTTCATTCCGGCGGAACAGAAGCGGCGGGCGCGGGACTAGGCCCGCCCACTCATTTCAGCAGGCAGACTGCCAGGGGTTCCTCGGCGTGCTCGGGGGCAAAAATCCGCAACTGCCAGCCGCCGAAGGAGCGCTTCCGGTCAATCATGCCCTTGGCCATGACCGAGCAGACGTTCCGGGCCTCCGCCTCGCTGGTATTAATAATGACGTCCACCGTGGACAACCCGTGGGACGCCAGGCACTCGGTCGATACGCCCGTCTTGGCGAAGATGTCGCAGAGGAAATAGGCGTTCGTCAGGCCATCCGCGGCAGCTGTCAGTGGCAGCGTGAGGAGCAACGCAAGCGGCACGAGTGGGCGCATCACGCCAGCGCCTGATCCAGGTCCACAAGCAGGTCCCCCAGCCCCTCGATGCCGACCGACAGCCGCACGAGGTTGTCGGCGATGCCCATGTTCCGGCGTTCCGCGGCGGGCACGCTGGAGTGGCTCATGGTCGCGGGCTGCCCGGCGAGGCTTTCGACCGCGCCGAGGCTTTCCGCCACGGTGAACACCTGCAGCCGGTTCAGGAAGGCGCCCACGGCGTTCGCGTCACCCTTTATTTCGAAGCAGACGATCCCGCCGAAATTACCGCCCATCTGGCGCTTCGCGAGCTCGTGCTGGGGGTGATCGGGCAGGCCGGCGTAGTACACCCGGACGACATTGCCGTGCTTCGCCAGGTGCTGCGCGATCGCCAGCGCGTTCGAAGCGTGGCGCTCCATGCGCAGTGCCAGCGTCTTGATGCCGCGCAGGACCAGGTAAGAGTCAAAGGGACCCAGCACGCCGCCCGACGCGCTGCGCAGCAGGTGCAGCTGCTTGCCCAGCTCCGCGTCGGCGACCACATTGACGCCGCCGAGCACGTCCGAGTGGCCGCCGAAGTACTTCGTGGCGGAGTGCATGACGATATCGACGCCAAGCTCCAGGGGCCGCTGGAAGCACGGCGTGGCGAAGGTGTTGTCCACGCAGGTCAGCACCTTATGCTGGCGGGCAATCGCCACGATCGACGCGATGTCCGTCACGTTGAGCAGCGGATTGGTCGGCGTCTCGATCCAGATCAGCTTCGTCGTAGACCGGATCGCGGCGGCCACGCGCCCCGGATCCGTCATGTCCACATAAGTGAACTCGAGCGCGCCGATCCGCCGGCGGACCTGGTCGAAAAGGCGGCGCGTGCCGCCGTAGAAATCCAGCGGCGCGATCACGTGACTGCCGGCGTCGAGCAGGTCGAGGATCCCCGCTGTCGCCGCCTGGCCCGACGCATAGGCCAGGCCACGCACGCCCGACTCCAGCTCGGCCACGCAGCGCTCCAGCGCGTCGCGGGTCGGGTTCGACGAGCGGGTGTAGACATGCTCCCGCGGCTGGCCGAAGGCCTCCCACTCGAAGGTCGTGCTGGTGACGATCGGCGGCATCACCGCGCCGGTCGCAGCGTCGGTGGTCTGGCCGGCGTGAATCACCCGGGTCTCGAACTGGTCGCTTTTTGCTGACATCGCGGGGGCCCTGCTTTGGTATCCGTGTGTCGCGGGGGCGGCAGGCTAACATAGCGCCGATGAGCACTGTGGATCAGCTTCTGCGTGAGGGCGCCCGGCGCCTCGGCGGGCTGGGCGGCTCACCCCGCCTGGACGCCGAACTGCTACTGGGCCACGCCCTGGGCCAGCAGCGGGAGGACCTGTACCGGTCCCTGTTCAGCGCCGTGCCCGGCGACGCGGAGGCGCGTTACGTCGCCCTCCTCACGGAGCGGGAGAGCCGCCGTCCGGTCGCCCAGCTCGTCGGCCGCCGGGACTTCTGGACCTTCACGCTGGAGGTAACCGGGGCCACGCTGGTACCGCGGCCGGAAACCGAGCTGCTCGTGGAGCGGGCCCTGCACCGAATACCGGCGGACGCTGCCTGGATGATCGCCGACCTGGGCACCGGTACGGGCGCCGTCGCGCTGGCCATCGCCCGGGAGCGGCCGGCCTGCAAGGTGGTGGCCACCGACCTCAGCAAGCCCGCCCTGACCGTGGCCCGGCGCAATGCGAAGGAACTGGCGCTGAAGAACATCACCTTCAAGCAGGGCGACTGGCTGGCGCCACTGCCCCAGCCGGACTCGGCGCGCTGGCGCTTCCACATGATCGTTTCCAACCCGCCCTACATCGCGGCGGACGAGTGGGACAGCACCGACCCGGAACTCGGCTTCGAGCCGCGCCTCGCCCTCGACGGCGGCCGGGACGGACTCGGCGCCTGCCGGGTCATTGCGGAGGGCGCCCCGCGCCATCTGCGGCCCGGGGGGTGGCTGCTGCTGGAACACGGCTTTCGCCAGGGCGAGGACGTCCGCGCGCTGCTGAAGGGCGCCGGCTTCGTCGAACTGATCACGGCCACCGATCTGGCCGGGCGTCCCCGGGTAACCGAGGGACAGGTCGCGGCGCCGCCCGCGTGAGATGCCCGGCGTGAACCCGGTGGATCCGGTGCGCTACAGCCGCCACCTGTCGTTGCCCCAGGTGGGCACCGCCGGCCAGCGCCGACTGGAACAGTCGAGTGTCCTGGTGGTTGGGCTCGGGGGGCTCGGCTCGGTGGCCAGCCTGTACCTGGCGAACGCGGGCGTCGGGCACCTGGTGATCAACGACTTCGATCGCGTTGACGCGACCAACCTGCCGCGGCAGATCCTGTTCCACGCGAGCGACGTGGGCGAGTACAAGACGCACGCGACGGCAGAGCGCTTGCGGGCGGCGAACCCGGCGCCCCAGGTCAACGTGCTCAACCGTCGGCTCGACGCGGACGAACTGCGTGACGCGGTTGGCGCTTGCGGCCTCGTGCTCGACTGCACCGACAATTTTCCGACGCGTCTTGCACTCAACGCGGCGTGTCTGACCGCGCGGAAACCGCTGGTAACAGGCGCCGCGATCCGCTTCGAGGGCCAGGTGGCGGTGTTCGCCAACGACGATCCGGCGGCCCCTTGCTACCGGTGCCTGTACTCGGATGAGGACGACAATTTCGCCAACTGCGCCGGCCAGGGGATCCTCGCGCCCGTGGCGGGCACCATCGGTGCGCTGCTGGCCACCGAGACCCTGAAGCTGCTGCTGGGCCTTGGATCGGGACTGCGCAATCACCTGTGGGCCTACGATGCCCTGTCCGGAGCCACGCGCCTGGTGGCGATTCGAAAGGATCCCGCCTGCCCGGACTGTGGCGCGTCATGACCGGGGTCCCGTCAAAAGGTGCTTCTCTCATCGGGTGGTACACCGTGGGCGTGCTCACGGTCGCTTACGTCTTCTCCTTCATCGACCGCAGCATTCTGACCCTGCTCGTCGGCCCGATCCGCGCCGATCTCGGAATCTCCGACACGCAGATCAGCCTGCTGCACGGCCTGGCCTTTGCCATCTTCTACACACTACTGGGCATTCCCATCGCGTCCCTGGCGGACCGGCGCAACCGGCGCAACCTGATCGTGGCAGGCGTCACCTTCTGGAGC
>JBDSWH010000181.1:0-12222 GCA_039926785.1 Gammaproteobacteria bacterium | reverse complement strand
ATTCCTGGGGCCCTGGCCGGGTGCGGGCGCCGTCCGGGAAAGCCTCACCCAGCTGCAAAAGCTTTTCCGGGTCCGCCAGTGTTCCGAGTCGTTCTTTGCCAATCGCACCCGACCGTGCCTCCAGTATCAGATCCAGCGTTGCACCGCGCCTTGTGTCGGTCTGATCCAGCCAGAGGAGTACCGGCAGGATGTCGAGGACGCAATCCTGTTTCTCGAGGGCCGGAATTCTGCGGTGCTTGCCGGCCTGGTTGGGCGCATGGAACAGGCATCGGCCGAGCTGAACTTCGAGAGAGCGGCGGCCCTCCGGGACCAGATTGCATTGATTCGCAAGATCCAGGCTGAACAGGTGATCGCCGGCACCGGAATCGAAGAAGCTGATGTGGTGGGAATCCATCAGGAAGAAGGGCATTCCTGCATTGCCATCATCCTCATTCGTGGTGGCCGGGTGCTTGGCAGTCGCACCTGGTTCCCGCGCGTTGCTGCGGCGACCGACGACGATGAGGTCGTGTCGGCATTCATCACCCAGCACTACTTCAACGAGCCGGCGCCCGCGGAGATCCTGGTTCCCGTCGTGCCGCTTGACGGACCCCTCATCGAGTCCGGCCTTGCCCTACGGGCCGGCCATCGGGTGCAGATCCGGCATCAGGTCAGGGGTACCCGGAAGCGGTGGCTCGAGATGGCAGCGACCAATGCCTGCCAGGGCCTGGCCAGCCGGCTGGCGACCGGGGCATCGCTGCGCGGGCAATTCGAGGGCCTGGTGGAGGCGCTGTCGCTGGATGACATACCCCGGCGGATCGAGTGCTTCGATATCAGTCACACCGGGGGCGAAGAGCCGGTTGCATCCTGCGTGGTCTTCGGACCCGAGGGCCCGATCAAGTCGGACTATCGCCGCTTCAACATCCGGGGCATCAAGCCCGGCGACGACTACGGGGCCATTCGCCAGGTCGTGGAGCGCCGCTTTGCACGGATCCGCCGGGGCGAAGCGCCGATGCCGGACGTCGTTCTCATCGATGGCGGCCAGGGGCAGGTGGAGAAGGCGAGGGAGGCACTCGAGGAGTTGCAGCTCGGGCACCTCCGGTTGGTTGGAGTTTCCAAGGGCCGGGACCGGCGTGCTGGAGAAGAGAAACTGGTATTTCCCGGTGACACCGCGGTCCGCACGCTGCCGCCGGCCTCGCCTGCCTTGCTGCTGATCCAGCAGATCCGGGATGAAGCTCACCGCTTTGCGATTACCGGACACCGGCAACGCCGGGGGAAGGCACGGGTGACATCGACCCTGGAATCGATCGCCGGCCTGGGCCCCGAGCGGCGTCGGTCCCTCCTGCGCCAGTTCGGCGGCCTGCAGGGCATCCGGCAGGCGGGTATTGCCGACCTGGCCAAGGTGAAAGGCATCAGCCGGTCGATGGCTCAACGAATCTATGACCACCTCCATGGCGGCCAGCCCTGACGGGCTGACTGTCCCGAATTCCGCGCGGAACTGGCCGAGAGGCTAGAATGCCGTCGTGTATCCCCAGTTCAACATCGCCACGTCGCTGACCTGGTTCCGCATCGCGGCCATTCCGCTGGTTGCCGTCGTTTTCTACTGGTCGTCGCCCTGGGCCCGCCCTGCCGCCGCAATGGTCTTCCTGCTGGCCGCCATCACGGACTGGCTGGATGGCTACCTGGCGCGACGCCTCCAGCAAACGTCCCAGTTCGGGGCGTTTCTGGACCCGGTTGCGGACAAGATGATCGTGTCTACGGCCCTGATCATTCTCGTCCAGGCCGACCCGAGGATCATCATCGCCGCTCTGGCGGCGGTCATCATTGGCAGGGAAATTGCCGTCTCCGCCCTTCGCGAATGGATGGCGGGCCTGGGTACGCGCCACCGCGTCGTCGTCTCGGGATACGGGAAACTCAAGACCATCATGCAGATGACGGGGCTGTGCTGCATGCTGTTCGAGCAGCCACTTCTGGGCTTGCCCATCTACGAGATCGGGGTGGCTTTCCTCATCCTGGCGGCCGGATTGACCCTCTGGTCAATGCTGGGCTATGTCCGTGCGGCGTGGCCGGATCGTCGGGAAGGTGAGCGCCTTTCTTGACACGCCAGCGGGGGCCGGTAGCATATGCAGTTCTTGCATGCGGGAATAGCTCAGTTGGTAGAGCGGTACCTTGCCAAGGTACAGGTCGGCGGTTCGAGCCCGCTTTCCCGCTCCAGTTTCTGCCCTTAACGGACGTCGCGTGACGTCGCCGAGTGGGGCCGTTAAGCGGCTAGGTGGCAGAGTGGTCATGCAGCGGCCTGCAAAGCCGTGTACGCCGGTTCGATTCCGACCCTAGCCTCCATTCCCGATTCACCGCCTACAATGCTGCCTGGCCCGGGTGGCGAAACTGGTAGACGCTACGGACTTAAAATCCGTTGCCCCTAACAGGGCGTGCCGGTTCAAGTCCGGCCCTGGGCACATTCCTTCAGACGACAAGCAGACCAATAGACTTTTCACCCATCCGGATCCGGAGCTGAGCGGCAATGCAGAGAATCGAACTCGACAAGTTTGGCGTGGAGAACCTGAAGCGGGTGGATGGCCCGCAGCCCAAAGCGGGTCCGGGGCAGGTGCTGGTGCGGATGCGGGCCGCTGCGGTCAATTATCGGGACTTCCTCATCGCCCAGGGCTACTACAAGCAGGACTTGCCATTGCCGCTGATTCCGCTGTCGGATGGCGCGGGCGAAGTGGTTGAAGTCGGGGCCGGGGTGGTCTCGGTGGCGTCGGGAGACCGGGTTTCTTCCGTCTTCTTCCAGAACTGGGACAGCGGCCCCGCGACCCTGCCCAGGATCTCGGTGTCAACTGGCTGCGAGGCGCCGGGTGTCCTGGCCGAGTTGGCGGTGCTGCCGGAGCAGGCGATCGTTCCAATTCCGGCCCAGATGACGTTTTCCGAGGCGGCGGCCCTGCCGTGCGCCGGCGTGACGGCATGGCGGGCGCTCAGCCTCGGCAATTGCAAGGCGGGCGACACCGTACTCGTGCTCGGCACGGGTGGCGTTGCGTTGTGCGCGCTGCAGTTTGCGAAGGCCATGGGCGCCCGAGTCATCGTCACATCCAGCAGCGACGAGAAGCTCGAGCGGGCCAGCATCCTGGGCGCGGACCACGCGATCAACTACCAGAAGGATCCGGAGTGGGGCAAGACGGCCTTCGGCCTGGCGGGGTTCGGCGTCAACCTCATTGTCGAGTCCGGCGGCGCCGGCACGCTGAGCCAGTCCATCGCGGCGCTCGGTTGGGACGGCCACATTGCCTATATCGGATCGCTGACGGGATTCAGCGCAGAACTGAACCTGCTAGGGATCGTGGGCAAAAACGCGCACCTTCACGGATTGACCGTGGGCAGCAGGCAGGATCACCGCGACATGCTGGCGTTCGTATCGAAGCATGGCATCAAGCCCGTACTCGACGATCGGCGATCGCTCAAGGACGGCGCCGACGCGATCCAGTCGATCGCCACCGGTAAGCACTTCGGGAAGATTGTCGTCACTATTCCCTGACGGGCAGGGGTTGCCGGCGGCAGTCGTAACGGAGCCGGAAATTGCCGATGGCCAACATGTCGCCATGGTCCAGCGCCTTGCTGGCTACCGCCTGGCCGTTGACCAGCGTGGCATTGGTGCTGCGCAAGTCCACGAGCATCGTGTCGTCGTTGGTGATGATCAACGCGGCGTGGTGGCGGCTCACGTAGCGGCTGTCGAGTCGCAAGGCACTTTTCGGACTTCGTCCGATCAGCAGCCGTCCGGGTTCCAGGCTCCGGCGCTCGATGAGCGTGCCGTCCAGCATCACGATGAGCCTGCGCTCCGTGGCCATGGCCATGGCCACGGCCGCTGCCGGTGCCGGTGCGGGTGCCGGATGAAGTCGTGGCGGACGGCCGCCCGGCAGGCTGGCGACCTTGGTGACGCCTTCGTTCGCGATCGGGGTCACCCAGGCGAACGACCGGTCCACGTCGAAACGCTCCCGGGTGAAGCGCCGCAATCCGGACATGCCCGGGGAGTCCAGCACCCGGTGCAGGTCGCGCGAGCCGGTGACCAGGAAGGTCATGGCCGGGGTAGCACCCGCGCGGACCTTCGACAGGGTGTGCATGAATTCGAGGACGCGGGGCCCGCAGTGCTCTGTCTCCTGAATGACGGCGACAGTCCGTCTGCCACGCGCGCTCTCGTGGCGCAAGAACACGACCAGCAAGTTGTGCAGGTCGTCGAGGCAGACCTGGTTCAGTTCAAAACCCAGTTGTGAGAGGCAGTCGCCAAGAAACGTCTGAACGCTGTCCGTTGGCGCCGTCACTCTGATCACATGGAGGTCGTCACGCGTTGCGTACTCCGCCAAGACCCGTTCGACAAACACCTCCATCGCCCCGAAGGAGCCGGTGATGATGCCGAACGAGCGATGGCCGCGCAGGCACCGGTTGACGTAGGCCAGACCCGCCAGGACGCCGGCCGAGTCCACGCTGCTGTCCGGACCGGCGACACCTTCCGGAACCGGACTGAGGCTTGAACCTCCAAGCATCGCGACCATGTGAAATCTCCCCGCTCGTGGCGGCGTCGAGTCCGGCTTATGGTTCTCTGGCCGTTCGCAGGAAACGAACGTGGCCGCTGTGCTGCCGGTAAAGGACGTCTTGAAGTCAGTCTAAGTACCGGTTCCTGTTATGTAAAGGTGGCCCCGTCAGTCAGCGGCTGGCGGCCAGAATTAACCGTGAAATCGGTGCAGTAAAGTGTCGTATAAACTTGTTTTAGAAACGAAACTCGGTAACGATGACCCGCGACTGAGGCCCACCAATTGGGGTGTGAGGCCAATCCCACGGGGGCCTGTCCGGTTCGGGTCCTGGAGACATTTTGGTGCTGGCAGTCGCGGGCTTGACGCTGTGGCGGGGAACAACCTGCCTCTTCGAGGACTTGTCCTTCCAGGTAGCCGCCGGCACAGCCTTGCTGGTTGAGGGTCCGAATGGCTCCGGAAAGACGACACTGCTCCGCGTGGTTGCTGGCTTGACGCTGCCGGAATCCGGGGCAGTGACCTGGCGCGGCAGTGACTTCCGGCAACAGGCTAGAGATGGCCGGCTGCGGCTCGCTTTCTCGGGTCACGCGCTGGCCCTGAAAGCCGAACTCAGCACCCGGATGAACCTGGAGTTCTTCGCGCGGCTGGCAGGTGTTCCCGGCAAGATCGAGGAGATCCTGGCACTGACTGGCCTCAGCGCGTGCGCTGACCTCGACGTTCGGGTTCTGTCAGCCGGGCAAAAGCGCCGCGCGGCGCTGGCCCGCGTTCTCCTGTCCAAGGCCGAACTCTGGCTCCTCGACGAGCCGCAGACCAACCTGGATGCGGCGGGTCGAGAGTTTCTGGAAGCGGCCGTGCGAGGCCACCTGGCCCGTGGTGGTACGGCGATGATTGCAGCCCATCAAGCCGTTGACCTGAGTGGTGCCCCCGCGACGCGGCTCCGGCTCGGAGACGCGCAATGATTGCAACGCCGGTTGAAGTGGCGGCGCGAGGCGAGGAGGGCATACTGCCAGTCATTGGATTGGCAGCCCTGTTCTGGGAGGTCGCGCGCCGCGATCTCCAAGTCGCGCTGCGGCGCTGGACCGATGCCAGCAACACGGCGCTCTTTTTCATTCTGGTTGTGACCCTCTTCCCCCTGGCGCTGAGCCCCAAGGCAGAAACTCTCAGGATGATTGCGCCGGGTGTGATCTGGATCGCCGCGCTGCTGGCCACGTTGCTTTCCTTGAACCTCCTGTTCAGGTCAGACCTTGAGGACGGCACGCTGGAACAACTGCTGACGTTGCCCTATCCGCTGGGCTGGATGCTCCTCGCCAAGACCATGGCGCATTGGGTGATTACCGGCGTGCCGGTGATCCTCATGGCACCGATCCTGGCAATCACCTACCATTTACCGGCCGCGGCGCTCGGCGTGCTCGTGTCCAGTCTGCTGCTCGGGACGCCCACGCTCAGCCTGCTGGGTTCGATCGGGGCAGCGCTGACCGCCGGCTTAAGGGGCGCCGGCGTGTTGTTGGCATTTATCGTCGCGCCATTGATGTTGCCCGTGCTCATGCTGGGAGCGAGGGCAACTGATCTGGCACTGGCGGGCGCGAGTGCCACCGGGCCGCTGTACCTGATGGCCGCCTTGTTGGCCCTGGCACTCAGTCTGGTTCCAGTGGCCTCGGCCATGGCTATCCGGGTCAGTGCGGACTGATCGCGCACAAGCACAGGAGTGCGAAAGATGTGGAACTGGTTCTTCAAGCTGGCGTCGCCCCCGCACTTCTATGCGCTGGCCGGGAAACTGAGTTCCTGGTTGCTGGTGCCCGCGATCATCCTGCTTGCCATCGGCACCTGGGGTGGCCTCGTGCTGGCACCGCCCGACTACCAGCAGGGCGACGCCTTTCGGATCATCTACGTTCACGTACCGAGCGCTTACCTGTCGATGATGATCTACGTCACGATGGCCGCCGCGTCCGCGATTGGCCTGATCTGGCGCATCAAGCTGGCCCACGCGGTGGCGGCCAGTTGCGCACCAATCGGTGCGTCCTTCACGTTTGCAGCGCTGGTTTCGGGAGCCACGTGGGGCAAGCCCATGTGGGGCACCTATTGGGCATGGGACCCACGCCTGACGTCGGAGCTGATCCTGCTGTTCCTGTACTTTGGCTACATGGGGTTGCGCGGGGCGTTTGAAAATCTTTCCCAGGCCGATCGGGCGAGCGCCATTCTGGCCATCGCCGGCGTCGTGAATGTGCCGATCATCCACTTTTCCGTCATCTGGTGGGCCAGCCTGCACCAGGGCCCCACGTTGTCCAAGCTGGAGGCGCCGTCCATTTCGTTGGCCATGCTCTGGCCGCTGCTGACGATGATCTTGGCCTTCACCCTATATTTCCTGGGCATTCTCGCGATGCGGGTTCGGGCAGAAGTGCTGGAACGGGAGGTGCAATCCCGTTGGGCCCAAGACGTGCTGCGTGGTTCCAGTCCGGTAGGCGTAGACTAAAGTGAACGAGGTCGTGGTCATGGGTCCTTACACAGGCTATCTGCTGGTGGCATACGGCGTTACGGCCGCCGTGCTGATTGGTAACATCCTGGCCGCCCAGCGCCAGTTTCGCGGCACGCGGCTCCGGCTGCGGGAGCAGCTGAACCGGCGGGCTCCAAGACGGGGCGGAAGTGCCAACCCGGTGGCGGGCGAAGTCGCGGCCAGGTTGGAGAGGGGCTCATGACGCCCCGGCGCCAGAGAATGCTGATCGTCGGCTTGGTCGTGGCCGGAGTGGCGGGTGCGGTTGGCCTGTCCCTGCGGGCCTTCCAGGAGAACATGCTCTTCTTCTACACGCCGTCCCAGGCGCTCGCGGGCGAGCCCCCGTCCGGCAAGAAGTTCCGGCTGGGCGGCCTCGTTGAGAAGGGCAGTGTGCGGCGCGAGTCGGGCAATCTCGAAGTGCGCTTCGACGTAACAGACAACACCGATCGTCTCACGGTCGCGTATACGGGAGTGCTCCCCGACCTCTTCCGCGACGGGCAGGGTGTCATCGCCATGGGCTATCTCGAGCCCAACGGTGTCTTCCGTGCCGAGGAAGTGCTCGCCAAGCACGATGAAAACTACATGCCGCCAGAAGTGGCGGAGGCACTCGCTGATCAGGGTCACCCCGTAAAGCCCGGCTCACCGGTCAAGTCGCCCAACTGACCACCGGTCTGTCGAACCTGGTCTGGCCACGCGTTCAATTCAGGTGACTGCATGATTCCAGAACTTGGCCAACTGTGCCTGATCCTGGCCCTGTGTCTGGCCATCTGCCAGATGCTGTTTTCGCTCACTGGCGCACACCGACGCCAGCAGGGGCTGATGGCTGCGGGACCCACCGCTGCGGCCGGCCAGTTTGTTTTCGTTGCCGCTGCCTTCGGGCTTCTGGCCTGGTCGTTCCTCAAAAACGATTTCTCCCTGATCTACGTTGCCAGCAATTCCAACAGCCAGCTTCCGGAGATTTACCGGTTCGCCGCGGTGTGGGGTGGTCACGAGGGATCACTGCTGCTGTGGGTGCTGGTCCTGGCCGTCTGGACCATGGCTGTCACGGCACGGAGCAGTGCGCTGCCACCGGAAGTGAGGGCCCGCATCATCGGCGTCATGGGTGCGATCAGCGTGGGCTTCCTCTCGTTCATCCTGTTTACCTCCAATCCGTTTCTGCGGCTTGACGCCGTGCCTCTCGACGGCAATGACCTGAATCCGCTGCTGCAGGATCCGGCCATGGCCATACACCCGCCCATGCTCTATATGGGCTACGTGGGCTTCTCAGTCGCGTTTGCCTTTGCGGTGGCTGCACTTCTCGGTGGCCGCGTTGACCAGGAGTGGGCGCGCTGGGCACGGCCCTGGACCACAGGTGCGTGGATCTTCCTGACCGTGGGCATTGCGCTGGGTAGCTGGTGGGCTTACTACGAGTTGGGCTGGGGTGGCTGGTGGTTCTGGGATCCCGTCGAGAACGCCTCTTTCATGCCCTGGCTCGTCGGTACCGCCCTGATGCATTCACTGGCAGTCACCGAGAAGCGCGGCATTTTCAAGGGTTCCACCTTGTTACTCGCCATCGGCGCGTTTTCGCTCAGTCTGATTGGCACGTTCCTGGTCCGTTCCGGTGTGCTCGTGTCCGTGCACTCGTTTGCCGCTGATCCCGCCCGCGGGCTCTTCATACTCGTATTCCTGGCGGTCGTGATTGGGACTGCGCTGAGCCTCTATGCCTGGCGGGCCCCGAACCTCGATCGTGCCGTCGGGTTCAAGCCATTCTCACGGGAAAGTTTTCTGCTCGTTAACAACATCCTGCTGTGCATAGCCGCCGGCCTCATCTTTCTCGGAACCTTGTACCCACTGGTGCTGGATGCTCTTGATGCCGGCAAGATTTCCGTGGGTCCCCCGTACTTCGAGACGGCATTCCTGATCCCCATGCTGCCCCTGCTTGCCGCCGTGGGTATTGGCATGCACACGGCGTGGCGCGGCGCGAGCGCCGCTGACGTCGCGCGAAAATTGCGGATCCCGGCTGCACTTGCGGTAGTGTTGGCAATCCTCGTGCCGCTGGTCGTATACGGCGGTGACAACGGTGTACTGACGGTCGTTGGTGTTGCTGCCGCCGGCTGGCTCGTACTGGCGGCATTGCTGGACCCCATCCGGCAGCTTGCGGGTCGCGGCCCACGCCTCACGCAGGCTGCATTGGGCATGTCAGTAGCGCACCTGGGCCTCGGGCTCTGTGTGCTGGGTATCACCGTGACTTCGTCCTTCGGCCTTTCCACGGATCAGCGGATTGGCCCCGGAGAAACGGCGAGCGTCGGTGACTATGTGATCGCCTTCCAGGGAACCCGGTCGGTGACGGGCCCCAACTATCAGGCGTTGCGCGGCGAGGTGACTGTCACCCGGAAGGGCAAGTTGGTCGGTACCCTTCACCCCGAAAAGCGGACCTATAAGGTCCGTAGCTCGCCGATGACCGAAGCCGGAATTGATGCGGGCTGGTCCAGGGACCTGTTCGTCGCACTCGGCGATCCGCTCGGCGATGACGCCTGGAGCGTCCGACTGCAGTACAAGCCACTGATCCGGTTCATCTGGCTGGGGACGATCGTCATGGCCTTGGGCGGACTCCTCGCGGCAACCGATCGTCGCTACCGGGTACGGGCGAGGGTGCCGGCGCCGGAAGCGGCCCTGGAATTGGCCGCCCGACGCGCGCAGTCCTGAACTTGTCACGCGAGACATCCCGGGCCATGTGGCGGTTCCTTCTGCCAGTCGGCATCTTTGCGCTGCTGGTTGCCGTCTTTCTCGTTGGACTTAGCAAGGACCCCACGCTCGTGCCGTCGCCGCTTGTCGGCAAGCCGGCGCCGGAATTCGTATTACCCCGGCTCGATGACCCGGCCCGCACGCTGAGCCGGGGTGACCTGCTTGGCAAGACCAGCCTGGTCAACGTCTGGGGTACCTGGTGTTCGGGGTGCCGTCAGGAGCACGAGACGCTTCTAGCGCTGGCGAAGGACACCGGCGTCCCGATCTACGGCATCAACTGGAAGGACGACCCGGCGTTAGCCCGCCAGTGGCTGGCTACCCTCGGTAACCCCTACGCGGCGGTGGGGGTCGATCAGGATGGCCGAGTCGCCATTGACTGGGGTGTGTATGGGGCGCCGGAAACGTTCCTCATAGGAGCAGATGGCACGGTCCTCTACAAGCACATTGCTCCGCTGTCGCTGGACGTGTGGCGCGAGCAGTTCCTGCCACGCATTGCCGCCGCCGGTGGCGGCACGTGACGCTGCGCTTCCTGCGGGCCGCAGTGCTGGCAGCGGTGATGCTCGGCGCGGGTCCGGGCAATGCCATCGATATCGACGCCCGGTTTTCCGATCCCGTCCAGCAGGCGACGTACGAACGCCTGACCAGCGAGGTGCGCTGCCTCGTTTGCCAGAACCAGACCATTGGTGATTCAACGGCTCCGCTCGCGGCCGACCTGCGGCGGGAGATCCACGAGATGATCGAAGCGGGTCGCTCCGAGGAAGAGATCAAGACGTTCCTTCTCGACCGTTACGGGGATTTCGTCCTCTACAAGCCCCGCTTCAAGGGCAGCACCGCGGCGCTCTGGCTCGCGCCAGTCCTGCTCCTGCTGCTCGGGGCCCTGGCTCTGGGCCGGATCATCCGGCGGCGGGCGTCGTTGCCCGTTCCGCTGGATGATGACGACGCCGCTGCGCCTGGGCCCTGAAAGGTATCTCGTTGACAGTCTTTGCAGCTATCGCCGTCCTGTTTACTTTCCTGGCCGTGGGCGTGGTGGTCTGGCCATTGCTCCGTTCCGGCGGCAGCACGCACCCCGTCGCAGCGACACTGACAGCTCTCGCCATCCCGGGTGCAGTGCTGGTGGTCTATCTGCTGGTCAGCAACTATGACTGGCGCTCGCCCACGGCGAACGGTACTGCGGTGACCGATGGCGGAAGTACCGGCTCGGTTGAAGCGGCCGTGGCATCCCTGGAGCAGAAGCTGGCGGCGGCGCCGGCGGACGAGGAGGGCTGGATACTGCTCGGCAGTTCCTACCTGAGCCTGAATCGCCCCGCCGATGCCGCCAACGCCTATCAGAAGGCGCTGGACATCTCGGGCGGCCGAAATGTAGACGCGCGCCTGGGCGTCGCCGAAGCGCGCATCGTGCTGGATCCGGGCGCCCTGGCCGGCCCGGTGGGCGATGAGATCGAGGCTGTACTCAAGGCCGAGCCGCGGAACCCGAAGGGTCTGTGGTACGGCGGACTCCTTAGTATGTCGCGAGGTCAGCCGGCACTGGCCCGGGAGCGCTGGAGCACCCTGCTGGAGCTCGAACCGCCGGATCGGGTCCGTCAGATCATTGAAAGCCAGCTTGCCGAGCTCGACGGGGCTGCGGGACCGGGTCCTGCCGTAGCAGCGACGCCAGCGGCTGGTTCGGCGACCGTTGCAACTTCCGACAGCATTGGCGTGACAGTCACCATTAGCGATGAGCTGCGAGCCAGGATGTCGCCATCGGCGCCAGTGTTTGTTTTCGTTCGGGACGCCGCCGGCGCCGCCGGACCGCCGCTGGCCGTAATCCGCCGGCAGGCCGGGGACCTGCCACTCAAGCTCGAGATCAGCGACGCGGACATCATGTTGCCGGGCCGGACGCTGACGACGCTGGCCAAAGCGAAACTCGTAGCCCGGGTGGCCAATGGCGGAGATCCCATCGCGAAGCCCGGTGACCTCTATGGCGAGGCCCAATGGGAGCGTGGATCGGCAGCCTCGGGTCTCGTGGCGATCAAGATCGACCGGATCGTGGGCCCCTAGGACACCGGGCCGCTAAGCTCATCCCATCCTCAATTTAACATAATATATATTATACGCATTCGGGGTCCTTCAACCCGTAGAGTCCGAATCAGCGAAACCCCGCTCGGCCCCAGACACACCCATGGCAAATACGGTCCTCAATTCATGCGCCAAACCTTGCTGCCTGCCGCCGCCCTGGCCCTGCTGTTGAACGCGTGCAGCGGTACCCCGCAACTCACGCCGTTAACGGGTATCGAGCAACCCGTGGACCTGGAGCGGTTCATGGGGCCCTGGTACGTCATTGCCGCCATTCCCATCCATATTCCCCTGCTGCCGATGTTCTCGGAGAAAGGCGCCCACAACGGCGTCGAGACGTACCATCTGGCGCCGGATGGCACCATCGAGACCACGTACACGTTCCATCGCGATGCGTTTGATGGTCCTGTGCGGACGTTTACGCCACGGGCGCGCGTGGCCAATCCGCCGGTCAATTCGGAATGGAAG
>JBDSWH010000180.1:0-4926 GCA_039926785.1 Gammaproteobacteria bacterium | reverse complement strand
CAGCGGGTCCCGCCGGCCCTCGTCGGTGGGTTGCACGGGGTACCAGCCGATTTCCTTCGTGTGATGCGGAGTGACCGGTGCGCCCAGGGCTCGCGCGAGGAGCTGGGAGCCGAGGCAGATGCCGAGCACGGGCTTGCCGTCGCGGACCGCTGCCTGGATCGCCGCTACTTCCGTGGCGAGGTGGCGGTGGCGGGTGACCTGGTCGCAGTTCATCGGGCCACCGAGCACGATCAGGCCCTGGTAGCGGGCCAGGTCCGGCAGGGCGTCCGGGTGGCGGCCGAAGTTCACGTAGCGAATCCGGAAGCCGTGCGCGCGCAACAGCGGGTCGAGGGTTCCGAGGATCTCGTGGGGAACGTGCTGGAAGACGAGCAGTCGGCGCATGCTGGATTTCGTGATCGCGGCTAAAGCCGCTCCTACAACAGGAAGGCGCTCCTACAGTAGCGTGAATGGGTCCGCGTCGCGCCAGGCGGGAAATTTCTCCCGGTAGCGGTGCAGGGCATCGAGGCCCAGCGTCACGGTCGCCTGGCCCGGGGCGCTTGCCAGGTCGGCGAGAGTCTGGGCCAGGTAGTCGTACACGCCACTATCGCCGGCGTAGGCAACGCCCTGGCCGTCCGTGCCGATGCGATTCACCCCTGCCACGTAGCACTGGTTTTCCACCGCCCGGGCGGGCAGCAGGGCTTGCCAGGCGCTGCGGCGGGCCGCCGGCCAGTTGGCGACGTAAAGCAGCAGGTCGAAGGCATTCGCGCCCCGGCTCCAGACCGGGAAGCGCAGGTCGTAGCAGACCAGCGGGCAGACCCGCCACCCCTTGAGATCGACGACCAGCCGGTCGCTGCCGGCCGCGAAGTGCTCGTGCTCGCCCGCCATCCGGAAGAGGTGGCGCTTGTCGTAGCTGCGGTGTCGGCCGTCCGGCGGCATCCAGATGAAACGGTTATAGAAGGCCCCCGACTCCTCGACGATCAGGCTGCCGCCCAAGGTGATCCCGAGTTCTTGCGCGAGGTCGGCCAACCAGCTGACCGTGGGGCCCGTCATGGTTTCGGCCTGCGCGCGCGTCTGCATGGTGAAGCCGGTCGTGAACATTTCCGGCAGGACGGCGAGGTCGGTCGGCTGCGGCAGGTTGCGCAGCAATTCGCCAAAGTGCGCCCGGTTCGCGGCCGGGTCGTGCCAGGCGAGGGTCGTCTGCAGCAGGGTGATGGTCAGATCCTGCACAGGATCTCCGCGGCCCGTTCGAGTGTGGCCGGGGCCTTGGCGAAGCAGAAGCGCAGCAGGGGTGTCGCGGGCGGAGCGGCGCACAACACCGACACCGGGATGCAGGCCACACCGTTCTCGATCGTCAGGCGGCGGGCGTAGGCCACGTCGGCCTCGTCCGTGATGGCGCCGTAGTCGAGCAGCTGGAAATAGGTGCCGGCCGATGGCGTCAGGCGGAAGCGGGAGGGCTGGAGCAATTCGCAGAAGCGGTCACGCTTGGCTTGGTAAAACGCCGGCAGGTCGAGGTAGTGCGCCGCATCGCTCTCGAGGAAGTCGGCGAGCGCCCACTGCATCGGCGTTACCACGCAGAACTGCACGAACTGGTGGACGCGGCGGAATTCGAGGGTCAGCGCGGCGGGCGCCACGCAGTAGCCGATCTTCCAGCCGGTCGCATGGTAGGTCTTGCCGAAGGACGACACCACCAGGCTCCGCTCGGCCAGTTCCGGGTAGCGGAGCAGGCTCTCGTGGCGCCGGCCGTCGAAGATGATGTGCTCGTAGACCTCATCACTGAGGATCAGAAGGCGTGTGCCGCGCACGAGTGTCCCGAGTTCGACCATGTCGGCGGCCGACAGCACCGCGCCCGTCGGGTTGTGCGGCGAGTTCAGGATCAGCAGCCGGGTGCGGGCGGTGATGGCGGCCCGCACCCGGTCCCAGTCCACGCTGAAGTCGGGCTGGCGCAGCGGCAGGTGCACCGCTTGGCCGCCGGCCAGGCGGATGGCCGGGTCGTAGGCGTCATAGGCCGGGTCCAGGCAGACCACCTCGTCGCCCGCCTGGACGACGGCTTCGATGGCGCAAAACACGGCCTCGGTGGCACCCGACGTGACGGTGACCTCCAGGTCCGGATCGACCTGGCGGCCGTAGAGCGCGAGGGTCTTGCGGGCAATCTGGGCCCGCAGCGCTGGCAGGCCGGCCATCGGCGCGTACTGGTTGTGCCCCGCCCGCAGGTGGTGGCTCACCCGGTCGAGGAGGCCTTCCGGCGCAGGGAAATCGGGAAAACCTTGGGAAAGGTTGATGGCCCCGTGGTCCGCCGCCAGCTGGGACATCACGGTGAAGATCGTGGTGCCGACGTCGGGCAGCTTGCTGAAGACAGGAAGAGAGGGCGGGGGCATCGGTCCGGTGACGGGAATTTGGCGTTTTGTTTGACTTCGGTCGCAGCGCACCCCGATCATAGCGCCAACTTTCGCGGGGCACCCGATCCAGACGCATGAATGCCAGTGTAGAAGCGCTAAAACCCGCCACTTCGCCGCCCGCCGTGGCCGCGCCGCCCGCTACCGGCTACTTCCCCACGGGCCACAGCACCCGCATGTCGAGCGTCCGCCGCCTGATCGAGCAGGTCGCCGCCTTCCAGACCAGCGTCCTCATCACCGGCGAATCCGGCACGGGCAAGGAGTGGGGCGCGCGCTACGTGCACGACCTGTCTCCCCGGGCCGACAAGGCTTTCGTCCCGGTCAACTGCGGCGCGATTCCCGCCGAACTCCTCGAAAGCGAGCTGTTCGGCCATGAGAAGGGCGCGTTCACCGGCGCCATCTCCACACGGGTCGGCCGCTTCGAGGCTGCCGAGGGTGGCACGCTGTTTCTCGACGAGATTGGCGACATGAGCCTCCCGATGCAGGTGAAGCTGTTGCGCGTGCTACAGGAGCGGATCTACGAGCGGGTTGGCAGCAACCGGCCGCGCCCCTGCGACGTGCGGATCATCGCCGCCACCCACCGCAACCTGGAGGCCGCCATCCGGGAGGGCAACTTCCGCGAGGACCTCTATTACCGGCTGAACGTCTTCCCGATTGAATTGCCGCCGCTCAGGGAGCGTCTCGAGGACCTGTCGGACCTGGTCGGCAACATCCTTGAGCGGTGCCGCGCGACGGGCCTTTCACCGGTGCAGATGACGCCGGGCGCGGTGCGCATCCTCAAGCACTACGGGTGGCCCGGCAACATCCGCGAACTGGCCAACCTGCTCGAACGGCTCTGCGTGCTCTACCCGGAGGGCGTCGTCGACATTCCGCAGCTGCCCACGCGGTACACGGCCACGGCCCCGCTTCGGGAGACGGACCGGCAGGAAGTGGCGGCGACGCGCGCGTCGGGTCCACAACCCCAGGACATCGAGTTTCCCGCGGACGGGTTGCCGCTGAAGGACTACCTCGAGCAGATCGAGATGGCGCTGATCCGCCGCGCCCTTCACGATGCCGAGGGCGTCATCGCCCATGCTGCCGAGAAGCTCCAGGTCCGGCGCACGACGCTGGCCGAGAAGATGAAGCGCTACGGCATCTAGGAAAAAATTGGGGACATGCCTAATTCCGCAGTGCGGAATTAGGCATGTCCCCAATTTTTTCCCAATTTTTCCTTAGGCGGCCTGGATGGCCTCGTAGCAGGTGTAGCGGTCCCGGCCGTTGCGCTTGGAGTGGTAGAGCGCGGTATCCGCGGCGGCCAGCAGAGCCTGCGGGCTGTCGAACGCGTTGTGCGAGTCACAGGTGGCTATCCCGAGTGACAGCGTGATACCCACCGACTGGCCATCCGCCGTCAGCGCCTTGCGCGACCGCGCCTCCTGGCACACGCGGACCCCGACACTGTCAGCCTTCACCGCATCGACGCCGGGGAGGAGCAGGACGAACTCGTCACCACCGAAGCGCGCCACGATGTCGGAATCCCGCAGCGTTTCGCGCAGGAGCTGGGCGACGGCTTGCAGGACGGCGTCCCCGGCCTGGTGACCGAAGCCGTCGTTGACCTGCTTGAACCGGTCCAGGTCCACAAAGACCACCGATAGCGGCCAGCCGTGCTTCGAGGCGGTTTCGAATTCCCTCGCCAGGGACTCCTCGAAGTAGCGCCGGTTGTGGGCGTTGGTGAGCGGATCGCGCACGTTTTCAGTCTTCAGCTCGGAGTTTTCTTCCTCCAGTTGCTGCTTGCTCAGCTCCAGATCCTTGTTTTTGTCGATCTGGCGCAAGTTGTGCACCATCAACGTCTCGCGAGCGGCGTCGGTGATGTCCTGCAGCTGGCTGGCATCGTAGAGTTCCATCTGGAAGAGTTCCTCGGCAACCGGCAGCTGTTCCCGGACCAGTTCGAACATCTCCCCGAGGCGATGGGGCTGAATGCCGAGATACTTGTGGGCCTGCTGGCCAATCCGGCGCAGGGTCACGTCGTTGCGGGCGCCCAGCCAGACGTCGCTGAGTTCGCCGGACATGGCGACAGTCCGCACGAAAGCCTTGTCCTCCCCCTCAACGCCGGCGGCGCTCGGATCGTGGCTGTGCTGGACCGCCTGGACCAGGCTGGGCGGCATGTTCCAGATGGCGAGCAGCGCGGAGCCGACGGCACGATGATCGGTACCGATGCAGTTCTGTTCGTGCTGGCAGATCCGGGGATGGTCGATCTTGAACGGGGAGATGCCCTCGTAGACCTCCGGCCATAGCTTGTAGACCACGAGCATGCCCAGGTCCTGGAGCAGTGATGCCAGGAAGATCTCCTCGGCATCCCGCCGGCCGAGTTCGCTGGCCAGCAACTTGCCCCAGGCGGCTGACAGCACGGTGCGGCGCCAGTACGCCTGGAAGTCGAATCCACCGCTCGAGGTCTTCCTCAGCGCCTGCACCAGCGTGAAGCTGAGTGCCAGCGTGAGCGTGGCATTCAGACCGAGGGTGATGAGCGCCTGGCGGAGATTGGCGCTCTGGCGTCGTCGCGCATACATGGCGGAATTCG
>JBDSWH010000179.1:0-5570 GCA_039926785.1 Gammaproteobacteria bacterium | reverse complement strand
ATTTGTCGCCCTCCTCGACACGGACGGTCTTGCGGATACGGATGAACTTCTTGGGCGACTTCTGCTCGGCCACACCGGCCGACTGCAACAGGAAAACGAACGGGGCGGCGCTGCCGTCCATGATCGGTACTTCGGCGGCGCTCAGGTCGACATACGCGTTGTCGATGCCGAGGCCCGCAAAGGCCGCCATCAGGTGCTCGACGGTCGCGACCTTGACGTCGCCCTGCACGAGCGTCGTGCCCAGCATGGTCTCGCCGACCTTGGCCGCGTCGGCGCGCACGTCCACTGGGGGGTCCAGGTCGACCCGATGGAAGACGATTCCGGTGTTATCTGCCGCGGGACGCAGCGTCATGAATACCTTGCGGCCGGTGTGGAGACCCACACCGGAGGCGCGAATGGCATTCTTGAGGGTGCGTTGTTTCAACATACTGTTACCGGCCCGCAACAGGGGCAGAATGCGCAAATGGTCCCGTCCACCTGGCGAGAACCGCGGCTGTCAATTTTGCCCAAGCCCCTGAATACGCTCAAGTATAACCGAATTTGCTTGCACGCTGTCGTGCCACAAAACGGTGATAGGTCCGTAAACCCTAGCACGGCCGGGGAAAATTCCGCAACGGCATAAGTTCATAAACCGGGGTGCTCCTACCCCGGCTGTCGACGCCGGACTACCGCCCACCATGCCAGCCGGTTCCCCGACCGGCTGGCGTGGGCGCTGCCGTCCCGGCTCAGTCCGCCTGGCGCCTGAGGAAGGCCGGCACGTCCAGCAGATCGAAGGACGCATCGCCATCGGTCAGCTGGTCGCCCACGGCACGCTGCCGCATGAAGGTGGGCTGGTCGTAGGCTCCGTAACCGCCGCCCTCCGCGGCCTGCTGGGGCGCAACGGGCTGCTGGGATACCGGGGCATGGCTGTGGTGGCCGGCATGGCCGCGATGCCCCATGGCCGGCGACGGAGCGACAACCCGCATCTGCGGCTGCGGCTTCGCGACCGGCTGGCCCAGGCCCGTGGCCACGACGGTCACGCGGATCGAGTCGCCCATCTCCGGATCGATGACGGTGCCGATGACCACCGTGGCGTCTTCCGACGCGCACTGCTTCACGGTCTCGCCAACCTGGCGGAACTCGCCGATGCCGAGGTTCTCGCTGGCGGTGACATTCACCAGGATGCCGCGGGCTCCGGACAGGTTCACGTCCTCCAGCAGCGGGCTCGAGATGGCGGCCTCGGCCGCTTCGCGGGCCCGGTCCGGACCCTTGGCGACACCCGAGCCCATCATCGCCATGCCCATCTCGGACATCACGGTGCGAACGTCGGCGAAGTCCACATTGATCAGGCCCGGCCGCGTGATCAGCTCGGCGATGCCCTGGACAGCGCCCTGGAGCACCTCGTTGGCGGCCTTGAAGGCATCCAGCAGAGTGGTCTCCGGCCCAAGCACCGACAGCAGCTTCTCGTTGGGGATCGTGATCAGGGAGTCGACGTACTTGCCGAGCTCAGCGATACCCTGTTCAGCGATACCGAGGCGCTTTTTGCCCTCCATTGCGAAGGGCTTGGTGACAACAGCCACGGTCAGGATCCCAAGCTCGCGGGCGACCTGGGCAACCACCGGGGCGGCGCCAGTACCCGTGCCACCGCCCAGTCCGGCGGTGATGAACAGCATGTCGGCGCCCTCGATCACCTCGATGATCCGGTCCCGATCCTCCATCGCAGCCTGTCGGCCAACGTCCGGATTCGCCCCGGCACCCAGTCCCTTGGTGATATTGCAGCCAATCTGCAGAGCCGTGCGGACATTTGAGGTCCGCAGTGCCTGCGCGTCGGTATTGCAGCAAACGAAATCCACGCCATCGATCCCTGTGCTCACCATGTGCCGGACAGCGTTGCCGCCGCCCCCGCCCACGCCGAGGACCTTGATCACAGCGTTCTGGCTGACTGCATCCATGAGTTCAAACATTTCCTGTCTCCATTAACTTTGAGGATAGGCGACAACAACAAAAAGAATTCAGAAATTACCCTGAAACCAGCTCTTCATCCGACCCCAGACGTCCTTGAAATCCACACCACCCGGCGATTGATCCGTCGCGCGCACTGCCTTGCTCTTTCCGTACACCAGCAACCCGACCCCGGTGGAGTGAATCGGGTTACGCACCACATCGCCGAGGCCGCGGACGTGCTGTGGCACGCCCAGCCGCACCGGCATGTGGAAAACCTCTTCCGCCAGCTCGACGGCGCCTTCCATCTTCGAGCTGCCGCCAGTCAGGACGATGCCGGCGGCGATCATGTCCTCGAAGCCACTGCGCCTGAGCTCGTCGCGGATCAGGCCAAAGAGTTCCTCGTAGCGGGGCTCGACGACCTCGGCGAGCGTCTGCCGGGCAAGCCGCCGCGGCGGCCGGTCGCCCACGCTGGGCACCTCGATGGTTTCGTCCAGGTTAGCCAGCTGAGACAGCGCGCAGGCGTACTTGATCTTGATCTCCTCCGCGTACTGGGTCGGTGTCCGCATGGAGATCGCGATGTCGTTGGTGACCTGGTCGCCGGCAATCGGGATGACTGCTGTGTGCCGGATGGCGCCGTTGTTGAACACAGCGATGTCGGTGGTGCCGCCACCGATGTCCACGAGGCAGATGCCCAACTCCTTCTCGTCATCCGTCAGGACGGCGTAGCTGGATGCGAGCTGCTCCAGCACGATGTCCTCCACCTCGAGGCCACAACGCTGGACGCACTTCACGATGTTCTGGGCGGCGCTCGCGGCGCCGGTCACCATGTGCACCCGGGCCTCCAGGCGGACGCCGGACATGCCGATGGGCTCGCGGATGCCCTCCTGGCCGTCGATGATGAATTCCTGGGGCAGCACGTGGAGGATCTTCTGGTCCGCAGGGATGGCGACAGCCCGCGCCGCGTCGATCACCCGGTCGACGTCGCTCTGGGTGACCTCCCGGTCGCGGATGGCCACGATGCCGTGGGAATTCAGGCTGCGGACGTGGCTGCCGGCGATGCCCGCATAGACCTGGTGAATGTCGCACCCCGCCATGAGCTCCGCCTCTTCGATGGCGCGCTGGATGGACGTCACGGTGGACTCGATGTTGACCACCACGCCCTTCTTCAGGCCTTTCGACGGGTGGCTGCCGAAGCCGATCACCTCGATCTGGTTGTCGTCCTGCAGTTCGCCAACGATGGCGACGACTTTCGACGTGCCGATGTCGAGTCCCACGATGATGCCCCTGTCGTCTTTCCTAGGCACGGGGCAGGTACTCCAGGCTTGGCAATTCGTCCTCAGCGGGCGTGCGGGCGGAACGTTGCTGCTTCCAGCCCACGGAAAATCCATTGGTGTAGCGCATGTCGACGAACTGGACGTCCGCGGCTACGGGAGCGACCACGGTGTCCAGCGCCTCGAAGAAACGGTCCAGCCGTGCGTCCACGTCCTGGGATCCAAGGCGGACGCCGATGCCATTGCTGAGCAACAGGTCCCAGGCGCCCCGCCCGTCGACCTCCAGGGCCGCGACGCCGAGGCCCCGTTCGACGAGCTTCTCGTTGATGGCCACATAGCGGGCTGCCACCTCGGCTTCCGAACCCTCGGGGCCGTTGAGCCGGGGTAACTCGGCGGGAACGTGGTTGGTGTGCCGGACGAACAGCCGGCCCTGGGCGTTCAGCAGACCGTCGGCGCCCCAGCGGGCGGCGGGCTCCTCCTCGGTCACCGTCACATCCAGCTTGTCCGGCCAGTGGCGGCTGACGCGGGCCGTTGCCACCCAGGGCAAGGCCGCGACCTCTTTCTGGATCGAATCCAGGTCAGCAGCCAGGAAGCCATTACCCATCGCCTTGCGGAGGACGGCTTCGAGCTGGTCGGCCGACACGCGCTCGAACTGGCCCTCGAGCACCACCTGCTGCACGGGCCGGTTCAGGACCCAGCGGCCGGCCGTCACCAGGCCGCCGGCGATCACCACCACCCCGAGCACGCTTGAGATCGCGACCCACGGAATCGGTGGCAGGTTGAACCGCGGTTCTTCCCGACGCTTGCGATTGCCCCGCTCGAAGAGCTTCACCACGCGGCTCCCGGAGCGCTCATGCTGGTTTCCAGAATCCGCCACACCAGGTCGTCGAAGCCCACGCCGGCGGCGGCGGCGGCCATGGGGACCAGGCTGTGGCTGGTCATCCCGGGCACCGTGTTGATCTCCAGGATCAGCGGCCCCGCCTGGGGTGACACCATGACGTCTACCCGACCCCAGCCCCGCGCGCCCACAGCCTCGAACGCGGCGCGGGCGACGTCCTTGATCTCCTGCTCCTGCTCCGCGGGCAATCCGCAGGGGCACAGGTAGCGGGTGTCGTCACTGAAGTACTTCGCCTGGTAGTCGTAGAACACGCCGTCCGTCTGGATGCGGACCAGCGGCAGGACCTGGTCGTGGAGGACTGCCGCCGTGAACTCGGGCCCGGCCACCCACTCCTCAGCGAAGACCTCGCAATTGAAACCGGCGGCGAGATCCCAGGCCGCCCGCATCTGCTCCGGGCGCTCGACCTTGGTCATGCCGATGCTGGAGCCTTCGTCGGACGGCTTCACCATGACGGGCAGGCCCAGCTGTTCGCCCGCGTCCGCCAGGTCGGCCTCGTTACGGATCACGCAGTAGCGGGGCGTCGGCAGACCGGCGCCCTGGAGCAGTCGTTTCGTCCGCAGCTTGTCCATGCCGATGGCGGAACCCAGCACACCGGAGCCGGTGAAGGGCAGGCCCAGGAAGGACAACAGCCCCTGCAGGGTGCCGTCTTCTCCGCCCCGGCCGTGCAGCGCAATCCACACCCGGTCGAAGCGGCCGGCGCTCAGCTTGGCCAGCAGGTCCTGGCCCGCGTCGAGCCCCTCGGCCTGGATGCCCTTGTTGTGCAGGGCCTTGAGCGCCGCCGCTCCCGTCAGCAACGAGATCTCGCGCTCGGCGGAGTCGCCGCCCATCAGGACGACCACCCGGCCGAAGGCGGCGGGATCCGTGATCCGCGGGTAGCGAGTGGCAGTCACGAGCCATCCCCGCCGGGCGCGGCCGACGCGGCGAGCGGCTCGCCCAGGAACTGGACTTCGGTCTCGAGCCGGATACCGTGCCGGGCGAGAACGGCGTCCCGGACCTGATTGATCAGCTCCTCGATGTCGGTGGCAGTCGCCCCGCCTGTATTGATGATGAAGTTGGCATGCTTCGGCGACACCTCGGCCGCGCCAACCCGGGCGCCCTTCAGTCCAGCCGCCTCGATCAGGCGGGCGGCATGGTCGCCGGGGGGGTTCTTGAAGACCGAGCCGCAGCTCGGGAGACCGAGGGGCTGGCGCGCCTTGCGTTCAGAGACAAGTGTCCGGATGCGATCCGCCGCCGCGGTGTAGTGCTCGTCGAACTTGAATCGCGCAGCCAGGAACCACTCCTCCAGCGGACCGCGCACCTGCCGGTATCCGACCTGGTAATCATCCCGTCCGCGGGTGCGCACATTCCCGCGGCGGTCCACCACGTCGACCTCGATGAGCTTCTCCCAGGTCTCGCCCCCGAAAGCCCCCGCGTTCATCCGGAGCGCGCCACCCACGCTGCCCGGAATACCCGCGAAAAACTCGGCTGGACCCAGTTCC
>JBDSWH010000178.1:0-8415 GCA_039926785.1 Gammaproteobacteria bacterium | reverse complement strand
CGCCACGCATTGGCGGTCGGGGTGCAACGTGATCTCATCTGCGGTGGCCATCACGACATACGCGTCCGCCACCAGCGGACTTGTCAGCAATGGACTCGGAAGCGTTTCGGCGTCGCCCTGCTCGACCGGCCAGCTGAGAACCAGATGCTCCGTCGAGGCCAGCAGCTGCTCAAAGCGGCGCCGCGTTTGCTCCTCCGTGGCTGCGGGCGTGGCCTCGGGCATTCCGGCCGCCTGCTGGAGGGCCAGCGGAATCAGCGCGTGGGGCCGTGCTGGCCCTGGCCATCGATCGGCGGTGAGCCCGCAGAGCCAGAGGGCGCCGAATTCCTGTCCCTCCGCTTCCCGAAAACTAAGGACCTGCACGGCCTCGTCGTGACTTTCCGGCTCGAAGGGCTTGTCCCGAGCCTGTTGGGCGAGGATGCCTACCGCTGTCCCGAGCGGCAGGGGCCCTGCCACCTCATCGGTTCCGGCGAAGGCTTCCAGCGCGCGCTGCCACGCCTCGGCCGCCTGGAATTCCTCGCTGGCAAGGACCCGGTCCCCCGGCCACCCGGCGGCGGCCAGCCAGGCCGCGAACTGCCCGGCCCACGCACTGGGCAGCAGGCGCCGGCCGCGGAGCGGCTCGACCAGCGTATCGGCCGCCCGCCACCGCGCCGCCATGACCAGCGCCTGGCGGTCGAGTAGTGTCGCCAGAAACCGTGGGCCGATGTGTTCGAGCGGCGTCCGCCGCAACTGCAGTTCGGCTCGCGCCCGGCCGCCACGCTCCTCATCGGCCCCTGCCAGGTAGCAGGACCGGAGCAGCAGGCTGGCCTGCTCGAAGCTGGCATCGGCAACCAGCACATCGAGCACGTTCAGGGCGCAATGGACCACGGGATAGTCGGCTAGCTGCCGTCCCGCCGCCAGGACTACCGGGCGTACCGCCGGTTCGCGCAGCCGCCAGCCCGGCGCGAGAATGTCCAGGCCCAGCCGGCGAGCGCCTTCCCCCTGCCGTTCAAGGTCGGGGATCACGATCGCTGGCGGGGCGTCCGCTCCCGGTCCGGCGTGACCGGCGGCCCAGGAAAAAGCGCGGGCCAGCTCGTCGCTTTCATTGCGGACCGCAACAATGCGGCGCGTGCCGCTCCGGCGGGAGGGCAACAGGCGGGTCACTTCGTGGCCGTCCGCCTGCAAACGATCAGCCAGTTGTGCAAGGGCTGGTGTCCAGGGATCGAAGCCCGCGAAACCGATCCGTCGTGCGCCGGCCTGGATGCCGCGTGCCGCGTGTCCGAGAGCCTGAAGCAGACCGCCGGCATCCTGCCAGCCCCGCCGCTCAAGCTCGGCGACGTAGCTGTCGACCCACTGGGCAAACATCCGCCCATCCTCGGAGTCAGCGGCATGCAGCGCAGACGCGGGAATGCCCCAGGCCTGGCAGAGGCGCCAGCCTGACGCGACCAGCGACACGATGACACCGGCATCGAGCCGGTCCTGCCCATCACTGGCAAGCACCCGGCGCCACACCAGACGGCTTTCGTCTTCCGAGAGGAGGCGGAGGTGGTCCGGAGCCGATTCCCGCAGGTTCGAGCTCTCCCAAGTGCGGCGAAGCCAGGCATCGAGGGGCAGGACGTCAGCGGTTGGCCAGGCCCGTCTACCCGCAGCTGCCCGACTCCGGTCGTGCCGGAGGCGGACCTGACGCGCGAGGCGGTGGGTGGCCGTGACGACCGTGCCGCCCTCTGCCAGCAGGTCAGTGGCCAGCAGGGTTTGAGTCACTCTGGTGTCGGCTGCAGCTCAGGCCGCGCGCTCGGCGGCATGGCTTTCCAGCAGATCGTGCATGCGGGAAAAGACCTCCCGCAGAGTGTCCGCATCCGGCAGGTTCGTAATGCGGAAAAAATTGTTGTCACGGGTATTGAAGCTCGTGCCCGGCGCCACCAGCACGTGCTTCTTCTCCAGCAGATCCAGCGCGAAACGCTGGTCGTCAAACTCGGGAAAGCGCGCCTTGTCCACGCCCACGAAGGCATACAGCGCGCCTTCGGGCGCCGTCATGTACAGGTACGGACTCGCAGCGACGGAATCGATGATCACCCGACGCGACTCGTAGAGTCTTCCGCCAGGTCGAACCAGGTCCTGGATGCTCTGATACCCGCCCAGGGCCGTCTGCACGGCCCACTGGCCCGGTACGTTGCTGCACAGGCGGAGTGAGGCCAGCAGGTCGAGGCCGTGCATGTAGTCCCGGGCGTGTTCGCGAGCACCGCTGTAGGAGACCCAGCCCACCCGGTATCCGCACGCCCTGTAGACCTTTGACAGACCACTGAAGGTTGCGCACAGGGTGTCGTTGACTAGCGTCGCCATCGGCACGAACCGGGCTCCGTCGTAGGTCATCTGGTCGTAGATCTCGTCGCTGAAGATTACCAGCTGGTGCTGTTCCGCAATCCGCACGATGGCGCGTAACGTTTCTTCCGAGTACACCGCACCCGTCGGATTGTTCGGGTTGATGACCACAATGCCCCGCGTGCGCGGCGTCACCAGCCTGGCGATCGCGTCCGGGTCCGGCTGAAATCCGGCTTCCGGCCGGCAGGGATAATGCACGGCCCGGCCCTGGTTCAGCGTGACGCTTGCCGTCCAGAGTGGATAGTCGGGGCTTGGCACCAGGATCTCGTCACCGGGATCAAGCAGCGCGCGCAACGTCAGGTCGATGAGCTCGCTGACGCCATTGCCCATGAAGACGTCTTCGGCTGTGACGCCGCTGACGCCGCGCAGCTGCTGTTGCATCACGACCGCTTCCCTCGCGGGGAAAATGCCCTTCTGGTGGCAGTAGCCTTCCGCGCTCGCGAGGTTCTCGATCATGGCCAGACGCATCGTTTCAGGCGCGCGGAAGCCGAAGCGCCCCGGATTGCCGATGTTGAGCGAGATGATCTCGTAGCCGCGCCGCTCCATCTCGTGGGCCCGATTGGCAAGACTGCCCCGGATCTCATAGCGCACATCGCGCAGGGCGTCACTCGGCTTGAACATCTTCTCCATGGGATCTTGCTCAGGCCACCGCGGAGCGCTGTACCGGCCGGTCCAGCCGGAACAGTGTCGAAATCAGGAGGGCGGCAATGACAAGGACAGCGACCAGCACGAACGCGTTGTCATAGGAGCCGGTGCGATCGACGATCGCGCCAATGACCGGCGGGCCCAGGCCTCCCCCAGTCGCATCAAACACGGTCAGCACGCCCAGGATCTTGCCCAGGTGCTGCGGCCCGAAGTAATCCGCTGCGAGTAACTGCAGCAGGGTGTAAAGCCCGCCCCAGCCGAGACCAAACAACACCAATCCGGTCCACAGCACGCCCGGGTCAGGCAGAGCCAGGGTGACTGCACCGGCGCTCATGATAGTGAGCGTGATCGTAAAGACGCGCTTGCGGCCAAAGCGGTCCGCGAGAAAGCCGCTGGCAATCTTTCCCAGGAGCCCCAGGTAAAACAATACGGTGTAACTGAATCCCGCATCCATCTGCGAGAAGCCGCGGCCCAGCATGAACAGGTTCAGGTTCGCCTGCGTGCCGATGATGGAAAAGAACGTGAGCATGCAGATCGTGGCCAGCACCCAGAAGTTGACCGTGCGCAATGCCGTGTGGAGGCTGAGGCTCGTTGCGTTGGCCGGCGCGCCACCGCGGGAATCGGGGGCCGGCTGCTGGGCTGCGAGGCTGGCCGGCCTCTCGCGGACGACGAAGAGGATTAGCGGAAGCAGCAACAGCGGAAGCAGGCTGGTCCAGCTGAACGCCGCCTGCCAGCCGACCTTGCTCATCAGGGCAGCATTCAATGGTGGCAAGGTACCGTTGCCAAGACTTGTGCCGGCCAGGGCAATGCCCATCGCCAGCCCGCGATCCTTGATGAACCACCGGGAGACCAGGATGACATTCACGACCAGTCCGCTGGTGGCAAGCGCGGAGGCAAACAACAGGTGGATGCCGTAGATGTCCGTCAGGCTGTCGACCCGGGAATACAGGAAGTAACCCGCAGACAACATCAGGGTGCCAATCACCATTAATGGGCGAACCCCGAAACGGTCTGCCGCTGCGCCGGCGAGCGGCGCCAGCAAGCCGCTCACGGCGAGCGTGATCAGGTCACGCAGCTTGAAGGCACCAATGCTCACGGGCTCACCCGCGGCCTGCCCCAGCGACTCGAGCAACGGCTTGTCGAAGACGTTCAGGCCCCCGAGCGTCATGCCATTGGTGACCACCAGGATGAGGGCCGACGCCACGGCAATGATCCAGCCGTAGTACAAGCCGCCGCCATTCTTCGCCATCGATGCCAGCCCGAACCTGATGCGTCGGTCACCATACCGGAATCGCCCTGCTTCCCCAAGCCAACACCGAGCGCTGACCGGAGCCTTGCTGGTATCGTCCGGCAAGGCTCCCGAGAAGCTATCAGCTCCACCTTCAGCGCCCAGAACCAGCACAAGGTATTGGTGTCAAGATGTTGAAATTCATCGCTGTTGTTACACTGGTGGTTCACCAGCTGTCCGGTGTCGTCGCGCCCTACCAGGAAGAACTCGGATACACCGCTGTTCATCGCGGGGTGATCGGCGCCGAGCAGGCAGCGCTCTGGGCAGCGCCCGCGATGACTGGCAAGCCCTTCGTGATCCTGCGGCCGGCCGGCGGGCGGCCCGTGTACCTCCGTTTCATCGAGGATTCCGCAGCGACGCTGCCGGAGGCGGGGACGACGTTCGGCTGGAACGCCATCGAAAATCTCGTGCAGGACACCGATGCCCTGACCCGGCAGCTGGATGGCACGGCGTTCCAGGTCGTTGGACCACCCAAGGACCTGTGGAAGGCACCCGACGCGCCGCGGGCGATGCAGGCGATTGGACCGGCGCGGGAATTCCTCTATTTCACGCGAGTGATTCCGTCCGGCTTTCCCATCCCGATGATGCCAGCGGCAACCCCGGTGGATCGGGTGTTCATTACCGTGGTCGGCGGGCCGTCGATGGCCGCTCTGCAGGACTTCTACGGCAGCAAGCTGGGTTTGCCGGTGGGCAAGGCGAGTGCCTGGGAAATCGGAGTGCTGTCGCGGGCACTGGGGCTGCCCCAGGACACAACGTATCCCCTGGCCGTCGCGTCGATGCCGAGGGACTTCCTGGTAGAACTCGATGAGTACCCGGCGCCGGCGGTCCCACGGGCCGCCCGGCCCGGGTCATTGCCCGCGGGACCGGCCATGGTCACGTTCGGAGTGACCGAACTGGACCACTTCAAGCTGGACTGGCGCGCCCCGCCGGCCCGCATCCAGGAATTTCCCTACAACGGACAGGAAGCCGCGGTGGTGGTTGGTCCCGCCGGAGAGTGGGTCGAACTGGTGGAATTCGCGGGCCTGCCAGCCGCGCGGCGGTAATCAGCCCTTCTCGTACTCCAGGCGCACGAGTTCGTACTCGGTCAGCATGTAGCCGCCGATAACGCCTTTGAGAAAGATGTAGTCGCCATCTGCCGTGCACCAGATGTCGTAGGGTGGATGTGCCTGAGGGAGACCCGGCGACGACACGAAGCGGAAGTGCAACGCATCGAACTTGCCCGCCTTGACCGTCACGCTTTCCTCCCCCACATACTCGACGCCAAAGCCAATGCGGAACAACAGGGGTCCCGTGGCGCCCCGGTGGTCGGGCGAGGACAGGAGCATCTCGTCGATGGACTGTAGGCCGGGTCCCTTGTGACGGTCGAACAGCTGCATGTGCCAGGCGTCGCAAACAATGGCGTGATTCTGGAAGGCCTGCAGCCTGCCATTGGTCTCCATGCGCTGGGACACGCGGCCGTCCAGCGCCGTAAAGGTCTCGCATTCCGCAAAGTCCGGGCCAAACCGGAACCACCCGCTGCCCATGAAGCGATCGTTCACCGTCAGTCGCACGACGCAATCGGTGGGCAGCCAGTGTTCGTCCAGGCTATAGACGATATCGCGCATCACACTGGGCCGATCGTCGATCTCGGAATGTGCACTGCAGGTGCGCCGGCCATCACTGTGCACGGAGATATGGAAATGCTCACGTCCCCGATCCTGGCCCACCCGGTCGGGCTTGTTGCTGGTGTAGGCAATGGTGCCGCGGATGGCACGGTGGTCTCGCTGAAGGATGCTGCTGTTCATTCCCGAGGGGTTTCCTGATGGGGGCTTGGCGTCCAAGACTGTACGGGGAAAGGCTCCGGCAGCCAACTGGTGCCGCTATTGTTGACGATCCCCATCCACGGTATCAGGGGTGGCCCGCCTGGGCTCGACCTCGGCTCCGGCGCCGGGCTGGGGCCGCGCGATCGGGGCCGCGTCGCCGCGGGCCGTTGCTCGCAGCGCTTCAAGGCCTTCAGCCGAGAGCCTCGCGACGTCAATGACGGCGTAACGCTCGACGGACTGTGGAGGACCCACGAACAGCCGGTCACCGGCGTAGCCGCAAATCCGGTCGGACGGGCTAAAGGCCAGGCCCTCCGCCCACCGCAGTTCCGTGGATGGCGGGCTGATCCTCAGGTGATAGGCGTGGTTGTCATTCGGTGCATAGATGATGAGATTGCTGCGATCGAGGACGAGAAAGTTCTGCGCGTCCCGTACATAGAAGCAATCGGGCGTCCCCGTCTCCGACGGTGAGGGTATCGGAACCCTGCTGGTCCGCGTGGCCTTGCCGCTCCCGGCGCAACCACCCAGAAGCCCGAACGTCACCAGCAGCGCTGTGGCCTCCCGTCGTGCCCGGACGCCGCTCATGACCGGGCCACCGGCCGGTCGGGTGAGCGGATCCACTCGCTCCAGGAACCCGGGTACAGGGACGTTCCGGCAACGCCGGCAAGTTCCAGGGCAAATATTCCGTGGCACGCGGTGACGCCGGAGCCGCACATGCAAACCACATCTTCCGGTTGCTGCCCCTCGACCAGAGACTGATAACGCCTTGCCAGTTCCGCGTCCGGCTTGAACCGGCCGTCTGGCGCGAGGTTGCCGGCGAACGGCATGTTGACAGCCCCTGGCACGTGGCCGGCCACCGGATCGATAGGCTCCACGGCGCCCTGAAAGCGCTCCTCGGCGCGCAGGTCCAGCAAGCGGAGGACACCCGAGGCCAGGCCGTCGGCCACCTCCCCGGTGTTCCGCACCGGCATAAAACCCGGCTCGCCCTCGAAGCGCAGCGATCGGCCCGGCGGGATTTCCTGGCCGACAGGGAATCCGGCCTTCTGCCAGGCAGCCAGCCCACCGTCGAGGAGAACGACCGACCGGTGGCCCATCCAGCGCAACAACCACCACAGGCGCGCTGCGAGACCGCCACCGCCCTCGTCATAGGCCACGACCCGGGTACCGGGTCCGATGCCGAACGTCCCCAGGAGCTCACCGAGGCGTTGCGGTTCCGGCAGCGGGTGGCGCCCGCTGTCCGCCCGGCGCGGCGACGAGAGATCCCGGTCAAGGTCGGCATAAAACGCACCGGGAATATGGCCCTGGAGAAAGGCCTCCCGGCCCGCTCCCGGCTGGAGCAGGTTAAACCGGCAATCCACGACGACCAGCTTCGCGGGCACCCCGCCCGCGGTGCCGCTGGCATCACGCAAGGCAGTGGCCAGGTCGTCCACGGAGATCAGCAGTGAATCCCGGCGTTGCTGGTCATTCATCGGCGACAATGCTTGTTCCTCCTCGCCCGCTCGTTGAAAATAACGGGCTGCCCGATCCGCCCGCGCCGTTCCCAGGGACTATCCCATGCAGAAAATCATCGTATGCCTGAAACGCGTTGTTGACTACAACGTGCGAATCCGCGTCAAGCCCGACGGTTCCGGGGTCGTGACCGAGGGCCTTAAAATGAGTATCAACCCCTTCGATGAAATTGCCCTGGAAGAAGCCCTCCGGATCCGGGAGCGGGGCCAGGCGCAGGAGATCGTGGTGGTTTCAATCGGGCCGGATGACGCCCAGCAGCAGCTGCGCACAGGCCTTGCGATGGGTGCTGACCGGGCCGTCCTCGTCCAGACCTCGGCGGAACTCGAGCCGCTCGCGGCTGCTAGGGTTCTCCACCAGATCGTTGTCAGGGAGCAACCCGGACTGGTACTCCTTGGCAAGCAGGCCATCGACGATGACTGCAATCAGACAGGCCAGATGCTGGCCGCATTCTGGGATCGCCCCCAGGCCACGTTTGCGTCGAAGCTGGAGCTAAAGGACAACACTGCCACGGTCACCCGCGAGGTCGATGCCGGGCTCGAGGTGCTGCAGGTTGAACTTCCTGCCGTGGTCACCACGGACCTCCGGCTCAATGAACCCCGCTACGTCAAGCTTCCGGACATCATGAAGGCGAAGAAGAAGGTCATCGAGGTCCTGGCGATTGACTCTCTTGGCGTCGACATCTCGCCGGTGCTTCGCGTGACTCAATACGAAGCGCCAGCGGCCCGGTCACGGGGCGTCATGGTGAAGAACGTCGACGAACTGGTCGGTGCACTGCGCGACGGGGGGTTCCTGTCATGAGCCGCATCCTGATCATTGGCG
>JBDSWH010000177.1:0-3866 GCA_039926785.1 Gammaproteobacteria bacterium | reverse complement strand
CCGGTGGAACCAGGCCAGGGCAAGTCGTGGCGAGCGTGTCGGCGCGTGACTTGCACGCAATACTGGTTCGCGAAAACGGAGGACCGGCAAAGTGGTGCAGGCGAGAAGAGCTGCCATGCACAGAAACATCACTGTCCAATTCGTGCGCGCGAAGAGCCACAGCAGCAGGCCACCGCCCAGGACCATGCCAAGACGGTAGGCCCCTACCTGCAAGCCATTACCGAGCCCGCGTTCACGGATATCGAGCAGCCGCACAGCCAAGCCGTCCGTGACCACGTCCTGGGTGGCCGCAATGACGTTGAAGGCAAAGGCGGCGGCGAACAGCAGCGGGTAGTTCGCATTGACGTCGAGCCCTGCCAGGAAGAGTGCCCCGGCCAGCGATGCTCCCTGCAGTCCGAGCAGCCAGCCGCGCCGGCTGCCGCGCTGGTCCACGAAGGGTGCCCACAGAAACTTGAAGGCCCAGGGCAGCGCCAGCAGGCCGAGCGCGCTGATCGCCTTGAGCGAGAGGCCCGCATCCCGGAGCAGAACGGGGAGCGCGAGGGTGAAGAAGCCGTAGGGCAGCCCCTGGGCCAGGTAGAGCGCGAGGAGCAGTGTGGCGGTGCGGGTGCGGCTGACTGCGGGGGCGTCGGTCACGGCTGAGCACCGATGAGGAGGGAGGTCAGTCAGTGCTTCGCAGAAACGGCTCCACCGTGCCGGTGCGCTTGACCGTCAGCGGCTGGCCGCGACGGTCGAGCGCTTTGCCCATCGTGACCCGAATCCAGCCCTCGCCGATGCAGTACTCTTCCACGTCGTGCCGCTCCTTGCCGTTGAAGCGGATGCCGATGCCCCGGGCGAGGAGCGCCTCGTCGTAGAAGGGGCTTCGCGGATCGGTGCTCAGGCGATCGGGGAGAATTTCGGTCACGGTCGATTCACTGCGGTGGGTGGTTCAGTTTGCATGGAAAGCTGTCGCGAAACACCAATTCTTCAATATCTGGGTGTTCATCCAGGAATTGCCGCCAGTACCCCGGGATTCATGAGCCCCTGCGGATCCAGCGCGGCCTTCAACGCTTCCAGCAATGCCCGCGTCTCGGGCGCCAGGTTGTTGTAGTAGCGGTAGGTGCGCCCCAGCTGGTTGGAGGCAACTCCGAGCTCGTCGAACAGGTCGAGCGTGCGCTCAGCCGGATCGATGATGACGCGGCCGGCTCCCACGTGGGCCCGCAGCGCAGCGATGAGGTCGGGATCTGTCGGGATCTGTCGGGATGTCCATGCCTGTGGGGCCGGTGGCAAGGGGTGGCCCGGCGGCCGGCACGCAGTCTAGCAGTACGCTGTACCCGCGGGCGCAGAACGAGCTGACTTACCAGATCGACGAGCTCCGCGTTATCCTGACGAAGTCCTGTTCCCACCCACAGTCCCGATAATCCAATGTCGCGAAAATCCCGCAAGGGCTACTACGTCGAAGGCGAGTTCATTCCCGCTGGCAGCGATGCCGACTCTCAGTTCCGGACTGAGCTGAAGGGGACGGCCGAGCCGAGTCGAACCGAACTGAAGGCGGCCAGCGAGAAGCTTCAGGACCTGGGCGAAGAACTCCTGACCCTGCGGGCCGACCTGTTTGCCGGGCTGCCGCTGCCGGAGAAGCTGCGCGATGCCATCGTCGAGGCAAAGCGCATCACCAACTTCGAGGGCAAGAGACGCCAGAAGCAGTTCATCGGCAAACTGATGCACCGTCTCGACGGCGAGTCGCTGGAGGCGGTGGCCGCCGCGCTCCGCGTGCAGCACAGCCAGTCGGCCCGCGACACGCTGCTGCTGCACAAGGCGGAGGCCTGGCGCGATTCGTTGATCGCCGATGACGGGCGGCTGGGCGAGTGGCTCGGTGAATTCCCGGACTCGGACGCCCAGCAGTTTCGTGCCTTGATTCGCCAGGCCCGCAAGGACGCCCGGGACGTTCCCGCAGGCGGAGCCCCGGACCAGCGACGCGGGCGCGCCTACCGACAGATCTTCACGCTGGTCCGGGCGCGCCTCAGTTCTTCAGCCGATAGCCCGTCCTGAAGATCCACCAGACGACGGCCAGGCACACAACCAGGAAGACCAGCACCATACCGAGGCTGACGCCGGCCCCGATGTCGGAAATGCCGTAGAAGCTCCAGCGGAACCCGCTGATCAGGTAGACCACCGGATTGAAGAGCGCGATGGTCTGCCACACTGGCGGCAGCATGTTGATCGAGTAGAAGCTGCCGCCGAGGAAGGTCAGCGGTGTGACCACCATGAGCGGGATGATCTGGAGTTTCTCGAAGCCATCCGCCCAGACGCCGATGATGAAGCCGAACAGGCTGAAGGTGACGGCCGTGAGCACCAGGAAGCCGAACATCATCAGCGGATGATCGATTTCGTAGGCAACAAACAGCCGCGCGGTGACGAGGATCAGCAGTCCGAGCAACACGGATTTGGTGGCGGCCGCACCGACATAGCCTATGACGACCTCCAGGGCCGACACAGGTGCCGACAGCACTTCGTAGATGGTCCCCGAGAACTTTGGCATGTAAATGCCGAAGGACGCGTTGGAAATGCTCTCGTTCAGCAGATTCAGCATGACCAGGCCGGGGATGATGAAGGCGCCGTAGCTGACTCCGTCGATCGAGCCCATGCGTGAGCCAATGGCAGCGCCGAAGACCACGAAATACAGCGACGTCGAGATGACGGGTGAAGCGATACTCTGGCCCAGCGTCCGGAACCAGCGCGACAGTTCAAAGGCGTAGATCGCCCGGATGGCGTGCAGGTTCATCCCTTGGCCCTCACCAAGTTGACGAAAATGTCTTCCAGCGAACTTTCGGTCGAATGGAGGTCCTTGAAGTCGATGCCCTGCTCGTTGAGGCTGCGGAGCAACCCGGCGATTCCGCTACCTTCGCCCTGGGTGTCGAAGGTGTAGACCAGTTCGCAGCCATCACCCGCCAGTTCGAGCGGGTAGCTGCGCAGCGCGTCCGGGATCGTGCTCAACGGGCTCTGCAGGTGGATCCGCAGCTGCTTCTTCCCGAGCTTGCGCATGAGAGTGGCCTTGTCCTCCACGAGGATGATTTCCCCCTTGTTGATCACGCCGACCCGGTCGGCCATCTCCTCGGCCTCCTCGATGTAGTGGGTCGTGAGGATGATGGTCACGCCGTTGTCCCGCAGTCCCCTGACCATTGCCCACATGTCCCGGCGCAGTTCGACGTCCACGCCCGCGGTGGGTTCGTCGAGGAAGAGAATGGCGGGGTCGTGGGCCAGGGCCTTGGCGATCATCACCCGCCGCTTCATGCCTCCCGACAATGTCATGATCTTCGAGTGGCGTTTGTCCCAGAGCGAGACCGCGCGGAGCACCTCCTCGATCCGCGCCGCATCGGGCGGCTTGCCGAACAGGCCGCGGCTGAACGAGACAGTGTTCAGGACTTTCTCGAACATGTCCGTGGCCAGTTCCTGGGGTACCAGGCCGATCCGGGCACGGGCGGCGCGGAAATCGCGGACCACATCGTGGCCGTCGGCCAGTACGACGCCGCTGGTGGGATTGACGATGCCGCAGATGATGTTGATCAGGGTCGTCTTGCCGGCGCCGTTGGGGCCGAGCAGGGCAAAGATCTCGCCACGACGGATCTCCAGGTCGATATTGGCGAGGGCCTGGAAGCCCGAGGCGTAGGTCTTGGTAAGTCCCTGTACGGAGATGATCGACTGCACGCACTGGCCTCAACTAGGATGCGACACGGTGGCGCGCATCATCTATTCATCGACGGTCTACAACAAGCTCCGCGTCGGCCGGAGTTCGATCACCGGCCGGGGCCTGTTCGCCGGCTGTGCCATTCCCGCGCGGGCCAAGATCGGCGAGTTCGAGGGTGAAATCATCCCGATCCGCGAAGCCCGCC
>JBDSWH010000176.1:0-7775 GCA_039926785.1 Gammaproteobacteria bacterium | reverse complement strand
GATCGATAAATTTGTCCAACTCCTCGAAGTACCTCAGTCGGGTGTCGGCGTGCGTCAGCCAGTGTTCCTCGCCGTCCAGTTCCACGTACTGGTAGTTTTTTCGGGCATTCTTGAGCGCAGCGGCCATTTTCTGACTCTGGGCAATCGGTACAACGCGGTCATCGGTGCCATGCACGAGTAGCACGGGCACCTGGATGTCGTCCGCCCGTCGCGCCGGCGAGTTGCGTGCAAGCTTGTCCCTGTCTTGCCACAAGTCCCCGATCCGCCGGGCGGCTGACCGTCGTCCGCCAACGTACTTCCGGCCCAGATTGACGAGATCGGGCAAGTCAGTCACGCCATTCAGGCTCACGGCGCAGCGATACAGGCCCGGTTCCTTGACGACGCCCATCAAGGCGGCATAGCCGCCGTAGGATCCGCCGACGATGCAGATGCGTTTGGGATCTGCGATACGTGAAGCCACGAGCCAGCGAGTTCCGTCGGTGATGTCGTCCTGCATGGCTTCACCCCATTCCTTCTGTCCGGCCTCCTTGAATTCGGTGCCATAGCCCTTGGAACCCCGGAAATTCATCTGCAGAACCGCATAGCCATGATTGGCCAGCATCTGAACCTCGGCGTCAAACGCGGCGTAATCGCGAGCCTCGGGGCCACCGTGGGGCATCACAACGGCGGGAAGCGGTTGGGCCGGCGGATTCTGCACACCGGAGGGGAGCGTCAGGTAAGCCGGTATCTCCAGCCCGTCCCTGGCCTTGTATCGAACCGGAATCATGGGAGCGAGATCGTGTTGATCCAGGTCCGCATAGGTATAGGAGAAAAACTGGACCTTCCTGGTCGATGTGTCGTAGAGATAGTAGCGGGGTGAATGATCCGGCGCCGTCGCATGAACCACCATCCGGGCATCGTCCAGGGACCGGCTGACGACCGCGATAGCCCAGCCGGGAAGCTGGGTGCGAAGGTCCTTGTAGATATCGGCCATTCGCACGGAGAACCATTCCGTCTGGGCCAGTTCCGTTATGTAGCTGACGCCGTCAATGGAAACGCCCTGCGGGTCAATTACCACCTCGTCGATATCCACCTGCGGGTGCAGGAACAGTTTCTCGATGAACTCGCCGTTGCTGAGCCGATATCGGTACAGACCTAAACGACCATTCTCGTGATCAGACGTCACATAAAGGACGTCACCATCATTCTTGTCAAAGATGACGGGATTGAAAGATCCGTTGCGCGCTTTTTCGTCCCAGACCTGCCGCCATGCGTCCTTCTCGGTGGCCCGATAGTAGGTAACGACTTCCGTCCCTACGTCATACCCGGCCTGACCCTGCGCCAGTCGCACCTGCCCATGGTTGTCCCTCACCCACCACTGTATGTTGGTGTTGGCAGGCTCGATCTGTACCTGTTTGTCGTTAAAGATGTCGACCTGATATAGCCGCGGCCGTGACGGATCCTCTGCGTTGAATGCCATAAGGACATGGCGCGGGTCGTCGGAGAGGAAATCAACAACCCGGTCTGCAATCTGCACCATCCGCTGACCGCCAATCGACTCCGCTGAGCTCGATTTTGGCGCTGACTTGGGCTGCACCAATCGCTTGAGTTCAGAGCCATCGGCATTCATGGCCCACAAGCGGGTCTCGATGACATCCGCGTTTTGGCCCGGCTGGGCGCGAAAGAACGGCTTGCGCGTACTGACCAGCAGCCGGTTAGCCGACTTCCAATGGATCCAGTTCACGTCCCAGTCGCCGGCGGGGGCCCGGAACGGGGCCACCTTTCCCAGTTGTGCAAGCTCGTAGACGACTACGTCGTAGCGCCGATTGCTGCCGACAACCAGCGCCGCGACGTACCGTCCATCAGGGGAAATCTCGGCCTGCGCCATGAACGGTAGCGCGCCGAACGTACTGACCGGCAGGCGGGGTGAAACAGCCCCGAGGGCCAGCATCCACGGCGATGCGAGCAGGCCGAAAAGCAGGCCGGACAGCAGGCCGGACAGCAACCAGTCGCGGCAAGGCGATCTGGATGTCATGAGTTCTCCCGCGGCTCGACCGCCGCCCCGTAGGCCGCCACCCACCGCTCCCGAATCTGCGGATTGTCATCAATCCGGCTTTCCGGTAGCGCGCCCGGTTCCCACCAGGACGCCAACCTGCCCTCGATGCCCGTGTGCTCAGTGGGGCGGATGCAATCCGGATCGTCGAGACTGCCGACCGACAGGTCCAGATGTTCCGCGTCGAAAAACCGGAATGCCAGCGGCGTTCCGCAGCTGGCGCAGAAGCCCCGTTGCGCAATCCGCGACGAGGAGTACCAGCTTGGTTCGTCCGCGTCCCACTGGACATCTGCAACGCGGACATTGATGAAGGTAGCGAAGATGTTGCCGAACGCCTTCTGGCACATCCGGCAGTGGCAGAAATAACCTTCGGGCGTCTCAAGGCCGACGGTATAACGGTGCTTGCCACACTGGCAGCCGCCGTGGAGGGTGATCATGCCGGGTCTCTCCTGATTTGGCGTTCTCGTATCCTCCGGTCATCATAAGCCCGAGCTAGCGGTGGAGAAACGATCATGACCCAACAACTCAGCCGGATTTTCATTTTCCTGGGACTGCTCCTCGCGGGATTTGCCACCGTGATCCAGGCCCAACACACAGTAACCGGCGAACTCCCACAGCCGAAGGGCAGCGGCCCCGCAGTGGTGCTGGTGGCCGGCGCGACGGGGCGCACGGGCCGACTGGTCCTGAAGCAATTGCGCCGGGATCCGCGCTACGCGATCCGGCCCATGGCCCGGGACGTGGCCGCCGCCCGACGGAACGTGGGTGCGGAGTACGCCTGGGTCGAGGGTGATGTCACCCGGCCGGAAACGCTGCGGCCGGCGCTCGCTGGCGTCAGCCTCGTGGTGGTGACGATTGGCGGCACGGAGCGTTCGGGCCCCAACAGCCCCGAGTTCGTCGACTACGGCGGCGTGAAGAACCTGGCCGATGCGGCCCGTGCCGCCGGCGTGCGGCAACTAGTCCTCGAGTCCTCGACCGGCGCGGGGAGTGGTGGTGGCCTGCTGGGGATGGTCCTCAACCTGCTGTCGGGCGATGCCCTGGTGTGGAAAGCGAAGGGCGAGGCCCATCTGCGGGCGAGTGGCGTGCCGTACACCATTGTCCGACCCGGTGGCCTCACGGACCATCCGGGCGACCAGGCCGGCCTTGTGTTCCTTCAGGGTGATGACGAGTCGGGACGGATTTCCCGCGCCGACGTGGCTTCCGTCATGCTTGCCGCGCTCGACAACCCGGATGCCTTGCACAAGACGTTCGAGGTGTTCAGTAACAAGGAGGCGAAGCGCGATGCCTGGCGAACAGGGTTCAGCGGGCTGCGCCGGGATCCACCAGCCAGTCCCTGACGACCGTCCAGGATTCCACGTCGGCGTACTTCAGCATCAGGTCGCAGAGGCTCGCGAAGTGCGGGATCTCGTGCTTGTCGGCCACGCACTCTTCGGGAACGATCACCCGGAAGCTGCGTGACAGGGCGTCCACGGCGCTGGCCCGTACGCAACCCGACGTGCTGCCGCCGGTGAGGATGACGGTGTCCACCCGGTGCCAGGCCAGCACGGACGCGACCGGCGTCTCGTGGAAAACGCTCGCCATCCGCTTGTTGAAAATCGCGTCCCGCTGCCGGTCAATGGTGAGACGGGGATCCAGCTCGGCCCGTTCCGAGCCCTCCTTGATGTTCTGGAGGGAGTCTTCGGTGTTGGTGCGGGTGCCCCAAACGCCCGCATCAGAGGCGTCGGGCAGGTAGGCGACGTAGGTCCAGATCACGGGCCAGCCCCGGTTTCGCGTCAGTGCCGCAAGCTGGTTGACGTAGTCCAGCTGGCGCGGGTCCGTCTCGTACCCCGTCGGGAAGCGGGCGACGTCCGTGTAGGCCCGCTGCAGGTCGATGTTGATCAACGCTGCCTTGCTGCCGAAGCCGAACTTCGCTCGTGCGGGATTGGCCTTTACCCGGGCCCAGTATTGGCGCGCCGTCAGGTCGGAAGTTTCCATGCGGGTAATGCTATCCCAGTCCCAGGCGCTGCCGCAGTTCTCCCGGCGTTGCACCCGCTGCGCGGAGCGCGGCAAGCGTTTGCTCCCGGTCGCGCTTGGCCAGGCGGCGTCCGGCAGCATCCCGGACGAGCGCGTGATGCCGGTAGCGCGGGGTGGGCAGGCCGAGCAGGGACTGCAGAAGGCGTTGGACGTGGGTGGCGCGATGCAGGTCGTCCCCGCGCGTAACCAGCGAGATGTCCTGGTGTGCGTCATCGAGCACGACGGCGAGGTGATAACTGACGCCGGTATCCTTGCGACCCAGAACGATGTCGCCGAGGTTGTCGGGCCGGACGGCGATCAGGCCCGTTTCACCCGCGGGTCCGGTGCCCGTTTCCTCGAAGTACAGAGACGGGGAACCGAGTGTCTGCAGGGCGCCGCTGACGTCCAGCCGGAGCGCATGGGCCACGCCCGCCGCAATACGGTCCTCACGTTCGGCCGGCGTGAGCTCCCGGCAGGTGCCCGGGTAGAGCGGTCCGTCGGGTCCCTGGGGGGCGCTTGCCATGCCCCGGGTCTCCCGTTCGATGTCGGTCCGTGTGCAGAAGCAGGGGTAGATGACGCCCCGGCCAGACAGGTCATCCAGTGCCGTCCGGTACTCGGCAAGGCACGCCGATTGCCGCCGAACGGGCCCGTCCCAGCCCAGCCCCAGCCATTCCATGTCCGCCAGGAAGTCGGCCTCGAAGCGGGCCTTGCAGCGGCTTTGGTCCAGGTCGTCGATCCGGAATCGGAAGCGACCACCCGTCGCACGGGCCGCCCCGGCCGCGAAGAACGCCGCATAGGCATGACCGAGGTGCAGGCCACCGGTGGGGCTCGGCGCAAAGCGCGTCGTTTCAGGAGGCGGCATGGGCGGCGATTATGCCGCGCCGGGTTGCCGCCGGGTGGCCGAGGAAAGTCTGACGGGACGCCCGGCGCACGGGATAATGCCCGGCTTGAACGCTCCCCACCCACACGCCGCCCGGGCGACCACCACCAGCGAGATGCCGGGCCTGCTCGGCAGGCTTGGCCTGAATTTCGGCGTGCTCCGCTACAGCCGTCGGGCCGTGTCCCTCGTGTGGTCTACCAGCCGCCAGCTCACCCTGTTGCTCACGTTCTTCACCCTGGCGGCCGGCCTGCTGCCTGCCGCTGCCGCGTGGGTCGGCAAGCTGGTCATCGACGCGGTCGTCACCCAGATGGGCGTCCATACGGCTGGCGGAACACCCGCCTATGGACCCGTGATCGAGCTGGTGCTGATCGAAGCAGCGATCATTGCACTGCTGGGCGGAGCCCAACGCGGCATCAACGCCTGTCAGTCGCTGCTCCGTGCGCAGCTGGGTCAGAGGGTCAATGAGATGATCCTCGAGAAAGCACTCACGCTGGATCTCACCCAGTTCGAGGACGCGGACTTCTACGACAAGCTCACCCGTGCGCGGCGCGAAGCGTCCAGCCGGCCACTTAGCCTGGTCATGCGCAACTTTGCCCTGTTCCAGCAGCTGGTCTCCCTGGTGAGCTTTGGCGCATTGCTGGCGGCATTTTCCCCCTGGGCCATGGGGTTGCTCATCCTGGCCGGGCTTCCGGCCTTCGTGGCGGAGACCAAGTTTTCGGGTGACGCGTTCCGGCTGTTCCGCATGCGGGCACCGGAGTCCCGGTTGCAGTTGTACCTGGAAACCGTGATGGCACGGGAGGACAACGCCAAGGAAGTGCAGCTGTTCCAGCTCGGGCCGATGCTGCTCGGTCGCTACAAGGAGATCTTCCACAAGATCTACCGGGAAGACCGCGCGCTGACGCTGCGGCGGGAAACCTGGGGCCTGTCGCTCAGCCTGTTTGGCACCGTGGTGCTGTACGGCGCCTACGGCTGGATCGCCGTGACGGCCGTGCAGGGCGGCATCACCATCGGTGAAATGACCATGTACCTGCTGCTGTTCAAGCAGGGCCAGGCGGCGGTGTCTGCCAGCCTGGGTTCCATCGGTGGCATGTACGAGGACAACCTCTACCTCAGCAATCTCTACGAGTACCTGGAGCAGGCGCCGGTCCAGAGTTGGGGTGAGGCGGCCCGCGGGCCTGATCCGGCTGACGGCGTCCGCTTTGAGGCCGTCTCCTTCAGTTACCCCGGTGCACGCCTGCCGGCGCTCGAGGAGATCACCCTGCATATCCGCCCGGGCCAGAGCCTGGCTCTGGTGGGAGAAAACGGTGCAGGAAAATCCACTCTTATCAAGCTATTGTGCGGCCTTTATCAACCAACTTCCGGTCGCGTGGTTCTGCACGGGCTGGACGTGAGGGACTGGGATCGCGAAGCCTTGCGCCGACAGATCGCCGTGATCTTCCAGGACTTCAACCGCTACCAGTTTACGGTAGGCGAAAACATTGGCGCGGGTGACATCGAGGCCTACACGGACGAGACGCGCTGGGAGGAGTCCGCGCGGAAGGGGATGGCACTGCCATTCATCCGGACGCTTGACCGCGGCTTCGGCACCCAGCTCGGCAGCTGGTTCAAGGGCGGCAAGGAGCTGTCCACGGGTCAGTGGCAGAAGGTCGCCCTGTCCCGCGCGTTCATGCGCACCTCGGCAGACGTCCTGGTCCTCGACGAGCCCACGGCCTCCATGGATGCTGCGGCGGAAGCCGAGCTGTTTGAATATTTCCGCGAGCACACGGTCGGCCGGATCTCGATCCTGATCTCGCACCGCTTCTCCACGGTGCGTCAGGCCGATCGCATCGCCGTGCTGGAACACGGCCGGATCATCGAGCATGGAACCCACGCCGAGTTACTGGCGAAGGGCGGCGACTATGCCCGTCTGTTCCTGCTCCAGGCCGAGGGCTATCGCTAGTCAGCGTTGGTGCTGGTTCCGGCGGCGCCCCAGGAGGAGCGCCAGTGCGACCAGCATGAGCGGGTGGGTGGCACCACCGCCGCCGCCACCGCTGCTGGGTGCGATGCCCAAGGTCGTGTCACGGGAATCTGGGCGGCCCTGGTCATCAGTCACGGTCAGCCGCACGACGACTTGCCCGGCGTCCGGCACCGAGACAGTCGCTGATTGGCCGTTCGTGCCGCCCACGAAGACCGGGGAACCACTGACCCCGCTCCAGGCGTAGCTGCTCAGTGTCCGGTTGCGAGCGGCATCGCTGCTGCTGCCGTTCAGAGTCACGTTCTGACCGGCACCATTGCCCGCTGGCTTCACGACCCGCGCCATGGGACGCAGGGCTTCCGCCACCGCTCCGGGCGCATCCGCGATGCCCGCACCGCAAGTGGTGGTGGTGCAATTGCACTGTCCTGTCGAGCTGTCGAGGCTCGGGCAGGTGGGAAGTCCCGGGTCCGGTGCCGGAAAAGGCCGGGCACCGGACTCAATCCTGGCCGTGATCTCGTCAGTGGTCAGTCCGTCATTCACGCTGTGCATCAGCGCCGCGACGGCGGCCACGATGGGTGCCGAGAAGCTGGTGCCAATATTGTAATTGGAGTCATCCGTATAGCTGGACGAGACCGGCGCGGTCTGCCCCGTGTTGTCGGCAGTGATCAGCGAAAAGCTGCACAGGAACGTAGTGTCCACATCGGGGCAGTTGCCGGCAGGAGCCGAAACGGCGACCTGCGGCCCGACGCTGCTGTAACCGACCTTTGTGCCCACGTGCCGGAGACCGCCGACGGCCAGTGCTCCGGGACAGTTGGCTGGGGCTTCCACGGGGCCACTGGCATTGCCTGCTGAAGCGACGACGAGGACGCCGGCGTCCTTCAGGTCCTCCAGTGCGGCGATGTAGACGGAACCGCAGCTGT
>JBDSWH010000175.1:0-3300 GCA_039926785.1 Gammaproteobacteria bacterium | reverse complement strand
GCGCGGGTGGCATCCATCTCCCCCACCAGGTTGGGGTACGTCACGCCGGTTTCACCGAGGAACCGGAGCACCGGCTCCTGCCGGTCAATGGCGATGCCCACGACCTGCAGGACGGCGGGATCCGAGGCCTGCTGGAACTGCTCCAGCAACGGCATTTCCTTCCGGCAGGGGGCGCACCAGGTGGCCCAGAAGTTGATCAGCACCGTCCGCCCGGACCAGTCGGCCAGGCTCCGCTCCACGCCTTTGAGATCCTTCAGCCGGATCTTCGGGAGGGGCCGGCCCACGCGCACGGCAGGCTCCGGACTTTCAGCCGGAACAGCGGGTTTGGTATTGACAGCAGTATCAACAGTCGATTTGACAGTTGTATCGACAGTCCCCGTGGGGGAAGACTTCTGCCGGTCGATAGCCAGCCGGATCCCGGCGAACAGGAAGACGGCAATCCAGAGGCCGATGGCCAGCTTGCGAATCGGACGCATGGGGACGGGGAAAGACCTTAACTAGCTGCGGTTGATGGCCACGGCGGCCGGCTTCGACCCGATACCGAACACCGACGTCACGTGGGCGGCGAAGTCGGCGGCGGGCCTGAAGCCAACCACCCGCCGGGACGTCTGCTCGACGCCGTCGGCCGTGAAGAACAGGATGGTCGGTGGCCCAATGATACCGAACCGCTGCATCAGTGCCTGATCCACCGCGTCCACGGCGGTCACGTCGGCCTGCAGCACCACCGCGTTGGCCAGGGCCGCCTGCACCGCCGGGTCCGGGAACGTGTACTTCTCCATTTCTTTGCAGGACACGCACCAGTCCGCGTAGAAATCGAGCAGGACGGGACGGCCCGCGGCGCGGGCGCCGGCAATCGCCTGGTCCAGGTCGGCCACGCTCTTGATGCGCGTGAAGGTGTGGGCCTGGCCCGCCGCCGCGCCACCGGGGCCGGCCGGCGCGCTCACGAAGTGCAGCGGTCGTAACGCGTCCTCGTTGCCCGCAAGCGCGCCGACGAGAAGGGCGGCGCCGTACAGCACCGCGACGATGCCGAATCCCTTGCCGATCTTGCGAGACAACGCCGCAGAACTGTCCAGCGTTGCGAATGCACCAAGGAACACACCGCCAATCACGAGCAACACCGCCCAGAGCGCCAGCGTGAGAGTTCCCGGCCAGAGTCGGTCGAGCATCCAGACCGCCATGCCCAGCATCATCAAGCCAAAAATGGCCTTCACCGACACCATCCAGGCACCGGCCTTCGGCATCAGCTTGCCCGCCGAAGCGCCGATGGCGAGCAGCGGAATGCCCATGCCGATTCCCAGCGCAAAGAGCGCGAGCGCTCCGCGTGCCACGTCGCCGGTCTTCGCGATAACCGTGAGCGCTGCCACCAGCGGCGGCGTGACGCAGGTGGTGACGACCGCCGCAGAAATGACGCCCATGATCGCCGCGCCGACGAAGCTGCCCGAGCGCTGCTGGCCCGAAACGGCGTTGAGCTGGGTCTGCCAGGACGCTGGAATCTGCAGGTCAAACAGGCCGAACATGGAGAGTGCCAGGGCCACGAACAGCAGCGCCACGCCGACGATCACAGCAGGCTGCTGCATCACCGATTGAACCTGGGCCCCCGCGGCGGCAAACACAGCGCCGAGCACGGTGTAGGTCGTTGCCATACCAAGCACGAAGGCCAGCGACAACAGGAACGCCTTGGCGGACCCGAGCGGCGCGCCGTCCCGGGTCCCCTGGCCCACGATGATTCCGGAGAGGATCGGGAACATCGGCAGGCAGCAGGGCGTGAAGGACAGCAACAGGCCCAGGCCGGCAAACATCGCCATGACGGCGAGCAGGTTGCCGTCCCGGATCAGGACGAAGAGTTTGTCCTGCTGGGATTCGGTCGCGCCTGATCCGATGGCGCCTAAAGGCTCTCCCACTGTAGAAGCGCTGTTAGGCGCGGTATCCGCCGCCGGCAGGCTAACGCTCGTCGCCACAGCCTGGGGCGGATAACAGAGGCTTTCTTCCTTGCAACCCTGGAAGCGGATCGTCAGCGGCAGGTCCCGGGCCTCCGGTCCATTGCGCGTGAGGGGAATCGTCATCGCCACTTCGTCATAGAAGACGAGCGTGTCGCCGAACTCCTCATCGACCTTCGGCTGGCCGACCGGCAGTTGCGGCGGGCCGAGTTGCGTGTCCCGGCTCGTGGTCGTCGCGCCGAGGGTGTGCCGGTAGAGGTAGTAGCCGGGGGCGATCGTCCAGAGCACTTTCACTGTGAAGGGGTCCGCGAGTTCCGTGCGGTAACGGAAGGCCTGTTCGACAGGTAAGGGCTCGTCCCTGGCCCCAAATCGGGCCGTTCGCGCCGTGCCGGACAGCAGGGCGCCGAGGCGTCCGCCGGTGCCGTCCGCCGTGGCGGCGCCCGCGGCGGGCAGGCTGACGTTGGTGACCCAGACCTGGGGCGGGTAGCACAGGCCGGCGTCGGCGCACCCCTGGGACCGGATCGCGAGCGCGAGGCTGACGGTTCCCGGTGAACGGGCGGCCAGGGGCAGGCGGATCTCGGCCGAATCCCGGTAGATGTGCATGTTGCCGAAGTACTCGTCCCGGTGGAGCTCGCCCTCGGGCATGACGGGCGGACCCAGTGTGACGCCGGGGGTCCGGCTCTCGAAGCTCATGCGCTCCCGGTACAGGTAGTACCCGGGCTCGATCGTCCAGCGCACCCGCAGCTCGTCGCCGCTGGCCGATACGGCGTACTGGAAGACCTGGTCCGGCTTCAGGACCTCCCGGTCCTGGGCCCGGACGACGGGGGGCCCGAACACGGTCGAGCCCAGCAGCAGGGCCGTGACAGCGGCGAAAATCCGTTGAAGTGGCTTCATGCGCCCGTGGCCTGCCCGATCCAGTTCAAATAGTCCCGTGCCCCGGCCACGACCGGCAGCGCAATAATCTCAGGTAAATCATAGGGATGATGCGCCCGGACCAGAGCCTCGAGCGCCGCGAACCGGGCTGCCCTGGTCTTGATGACCAGCAACACCTCGGTGTCGTCCCGGATTTGCCCTTCCCACCGGTACATGGACCGGATTCCCGCGACACAATTCACGCACGCGGCCACTTCCGCCGCGAGGAGCGCGGTCGCAATTCCGGTGGCTGTGGCCTCGTCCGGGCAGGTGCAGAGCACCACCAAGGCGTCCGGCGCGGCGGGGTCGGGGGCGAGCATCCGGTGATTATGTCAGCCCGGAAATGGGGACATGCCTAATTTCGCGGTGCCAAATTAGGCATGTCCCCATTTCCGGGCTTGAAATTCCGGTTGGCGCCCCTATGATTAGCAGCCCCAAGGGGAGAGTGCTA
>JBDSWH010000174.1:0-10019 GCA_039926785.1 Gammaproteobacteria bacterium | reverse complement strand
CGGAGATCTCACCCACCGTGGCCCGGGCCCGGGCAGCAGTGACCGCGAGTTCGAGCAGGTTGCCGGTCTTGTCAGTGGCGGCCTGCGTGAGGGCGGTGAGCGCCGCCGTGCAAGTGGCGTCGTCGCGCATCGACCGGACGGCCGTCAGGCGACGGATCTGGGAGTCGCGCACGGCACTGTTGTCGATGTCGAGCACGTCGATCTCGGGCTCGTCGTCGCGCTGGTACTTGTTCACGCCAACGATGACTTCTTCGCCCCGGTCGATCCGGGCCTGGCGCAGGGCCGCGGACTGCTCGATGCGCAGCTTCGGCATGCCGGACTCCACGGCCTTGGTCATGCCGCCCAGGGCCTCGACCTCGTCGATGAGTTTGCGACCCTCGGTCACCAGCGCTGCCGTCAGGCTTTCCACGTAGTAGGAACCGGCCAGCGGATCCACCACTCGTGTGATGCCGGTCTCTTCCTGCAGGACCAGCTGGGTATTACGGGCAATGTGCGCGGAAAACGGGGTGGGCAGCGCCAGTGCTTCGTCGAAGGAATTGGTGTGCAGTGACTGGGTGCCGCCAAGCGCGGCTGCCAGGGCCTCGATCGTCGTGCGGATGATGTTGTTGTAAGGATCGCGGCTGGTCAGGCTGACGCCGGACGTCTGGCAATGCGTGCGGAGCATGAGAGACTGGGGATCGGCGGGCGAGAAGTGCTGCCGCATCAAATCTGCCCACAAGAGTCGGGCGGCGCGGAGCTTGGCGACCTCCATGAAGAGGTTCATGCCAATGCCGAAGAAGAACGACAGGCGCGGCGCGAATTCGTCCACCTTGAGGCCGCTGGCCAGCGCGGCCCGCACGTACTCGATGCCATCCGCCAGGGTGTAGCCCAACTCCTGCACGCCGGTCGCCCCGGCCTCCTGCATGTGATAGCCCGATATGGAGATCGAGTTGAATTTGGGCATGTGGCGCGCCGAGTAGCCGATGATGTCCGCCACGATCCGCATGGACGGCGCCGGAGGATATATATAAGTATTCCGGACCATGAATTCCTTGAGGATGTCGTTCTGCAGGGTGCCGTTCAGCCCGGCGACCGGAACGCCTTGTTCCTCGGCGGCGACGATGTACATGGCCATGACCGGCAGCACGGCGCCATTCATCGTCATCGACACCGACATCCTGTCGAGGGGGATGCCGGCGAAGAGGATTTTCATGTCCTCCACGGAATCGATGGCCACGCCGGCCTTGCCTACGTCGCCCACAACCCGCGGATGGTCAGAGTCGTAGCCCCGGTGGGTCGGCAGGTCAAAGGCCACCGAAAGGCCCGTCTGGCCTGCGGCGAGGTTCCTGCGGTAGAAGGCGTTGGATTCCTCCGCTGTGGAGAAGCCGGCGTACTGACGCACGGTCCAGGGTCGGCCGGCGTACATGGTGGCCCGGGGGCCCCGCACGTAGGGCGCAAATCCGGGCAACGTGCCCAGGTGTGAGATGCCGACCAGGTCCTCGGCCGTATACAGCGGCTTGACCGCGATGCCCTCCGGCGTTTGCCAGAGGAGTCCGTCGGTGTTGGCCGCCCTGACTTCCCGTGCTGCGAGTTTTTCCCAGTCAGCGCGGGTCTGTTTACTGAAATCTGCCATGCCGCCCCTCAAGTCTGAACCGGTTGCCGGAGCGCTGCCCGGATAGCCTCATGCCGCGCCAGTTGCCGGCGGGCCGCGTCGACATGCAGTCGCTCCACCATCCGGCCGGTGTGCACGGCGACGCCGGCGCCCGTTGCGGCGGCGGCGTCCCACGCGGCAATGAGTTCGGCGGCGGCCGCCGCCTCGGCATCCGGGACGCCAAAAATCTCGTTGGCGGCATCGATCTGGCCGGGGTGAATGAGGGTCTTGCCGTCGAAGCCCAGATGCCTGCCCTGCACGCATTCGGCCCGGAAACCCACCGGGTCCTTAAGCTGCGTGTGAACGCCGTCGAGTATATCAATACCCGCGGCGCGGGCCGCCAGGATGCAGTGGGCGAGGGCCGGTATCAGCGCGAGTCGGCCTGGCTGGTCGGGAATGTGCAGTGCGCTCGCGAGATCAGCGGTGCCGACGACGATGACGGCCAGTCGCGGGGTGCATGGCGCAATGGCATCGAGCGCGAGAACACCGCGCGGTGTCTCGACCATGCCCCAGAGTCGCAGGCCGCGCGGGGCCGCCATTTCATCGAGCATCTTCGCCGCCGACAGCAGGGTCGCCGGCTGATCCACCTTCGGGATCAGGATGGCGTCGGCGCCGCTACCGGCTGCGGCCCGTAGGTCGGCAGGACCCCATTCCGTATCGAGCCCGTTAACGCGGATGACGATTTCCCGGCTCCCGTCCCGCCGGCCCGCGACGGCGACGACGACCGCGGCCACGACGGCTGCTCGGGCGGCAGCCTTGGCCGCCGGCAGCACGGCGTCTTCCAGGTCGAGGATCAGGACGTCCGCTGCCAGCGCTGCGGACTTTTGCAGTGCTCTGGGATTGCTTCCCGGCACATAGAGCGCGGAGCGGCGCAGGCGGATCGGGTCAACAGGGGCCATCCAGCTAAGGATACCTGAGGCGTCCCGCGGTTCAGACTACGTCACGATCGTGCCCTAAGTGGCTGATCGACTGAGGGAGCAGTGGGACGATCCGGTGCCGTATCCCGGGGCTGGGCAGGTCACGATATGTTAAGCCGGTTTTCTCGTTCTTCCGGGGACTTACGGCTGGACAGGCCGTGAATTAAATCTGTTGCTTTCTCCGGGCACTGGGTCTAGATTCCGGGTCAAGAGGCGGACTGCGATGAGCAATCGACCGCCCGGTGCGTGAGTAGCGCGGATCAAAAACGAAGCCGGTCAATACCAAGCTGGTCAATACCGGATGCAGTGGGGGAGTTTCGAGTAATGCGCGGATTCAGGGTATGGGGCGGACTTGCAAGCGTTGCAGGCATATTCATTGCGCTGCCGTCAGGCGCCGCGACGGTCACCTACTGCGGACCCAATGTTTGCTACCAGTACGACAATGCCCAGGCTGCCGTGGCGTTGTTTGGTCTGCCGAGCTTCGTCGGCGACTCCGCCTATTTCACGCCGACGGTGTTTGAAGCGCGGTCGGCCGACGGGGTGGGCCTGCACAGCGGCACCAACACGGACGTGGTGGACGCCACCTTTGTGTTCAGCAAGGTCTACACCGTGGCTCCCACCAATGAAATCGCGAGCATGATCGCCTACGAAGAAGGCGACTACGAGATCAACTACGCTGCGGGTGAGACCCACGGCGACCTTTATCTGCGCGCCCGGGGCCTCAACAACCTGCTTGAGCCCAGCCTCATCGATACCGACGCGGTGGACTACATCGGTTCTTCGGCCGGCGTTCAGCTCTGGTCGATGTCGGCTGCCCTGACGCCGGCTGCCAGCCTGACCCAGTTGGCCAACAACCTGACGGTGACGGTCCAGAACACGCTGGCGGCCTTTACGGCCAACACCACGGCCGGTTCGGAACTGGCGTGGATGGAAAAGAAACTCGTGCTGGACATCACCACCACCAACGTGGTCCCAGTCCCTGCTGCAGCCTGGCTGATGGGCTCCGGCATCGGACTGTTGGGTTTTGTCCGGCGTCGTATGGCGGCTTGAATCGATTTAATTGATCCAACTACGAACCAAACAATCCAAATAAAAGCAGAACGCGGGTATTTAACGATGCACTCCAGAACTCTCGCTCTTTTCGCAGCAGCCAGCACGGCCACCCTGTTCGCTTTGCCAGGCAACGCCACTTCGGTGAACTACTGCGGGCCGAATCTGTGCTTTGAATACGACGACGCCCAGGCAGCGGTGTCGCTATACGGCCAGCCCCAGTTCGCCGGCGACGACGCCTACTTCCTGCCAACTGTGTTCCGGGCCCAGTCTGCCGACGGCGTAGCGCTGCATTCTCCGTTTGGCAACACGGACTTCGTGGACGGCACCTTCGTCTTCAGCCGCATCTACACCGTCAATCCCAATAACGAGATCTCGGGCATCCTGGCCTACGAAGAAGGCGACTACGAAGTGAACTACGCCGGAGGCGAAGTTCACGGGGATCTCTACCTGCGGGCTTTTGGCCTCAATGCCGTGGAGCCCACCGTCATCGGCACGGACTCGGTGGATTTCTACGGCAATTCCGGTGGGAACCAGATCTGGTCCATGTCCGCCACGATTTACCCGTCGGCATCCCTGATCCAGGCAGCAAATAATCTCACTCTGACTATCCAGAATCAGCTGTCTGCCTTTACGTCGGATAGCACCGCCGGATCCGAGTACGCCTACATTGAGAAAAAGCTGATTCTCGAGATCAACACCCTGATACCCATTAATGAGGTCGTGCCGGTGCCCGCCGCCGTTTGGCTCTTCGGTTCGGGCCTCGGTGTCCTGGGCTGGTTCCGGCGCCGAAGCACCTAGCCGGTTCTCCCCGCTCCCGAGGCTCCGCTCCCGAAAACGAAATCCCCGCCCCGGCGGGGATTTTTTTTTGCTATTCGCGGTTCCCGGGCCCGTGATAGGCGGGGTCGGGCTTGTCCTGAGGGATGCCCAGCTGCGTGGCCGCCGCTGCGAGCTCCGTGGCGTCCACCACGCCCTGGTCGTGCAGGGCAGCCAAGGCGGCCCAGGCCACGTACTCGGCACTGACCTCGAACCAGGTGCGCAGGTCAGGCCGCGACTCGCTGAGGCCGAAACCGTCGGTCCCCAGGACCACGTAGGGTCCAGGAACCCACCGGGAAATGCTGAGGGGGAGGGCCTTCATGTAGTCGCTGGCGGCGACGAAGACGCCGTTCTCCCCGGCCAGGAGCTGCTCGACGTAAGGCGTTTGCCGCAACTTGGTGGGAGCCAGAAGGTTCTCCCGCTCCACTCGCAGACCCTCCCGGCAGAGCTCGTTGTAGCTGGTGACGGCCCAGACATCGGCCGAGACCTGGAACGAGGCCAGCAGGTCCCGGGCCCGCAATACCTCCATCATGATGGCGCCGCTGCCGAACAGGTGTGCCTTGCGCCCCGCAGTTGCCGGCGGCTGGCTGGCCGCGAACCGGTACATGCCGCGAATGATGCCGTCCACGGGGGCCTCGCCCATGGGCGGCATCGCGTAGTTCTCGTTGTGGATCGTGACGTAGTAGAAGACATTCTCCTGGGCCTCGTACATCCGCCGGATCCCCTCGCGGACGATCACGGCCAGTTCGTAGGCAAAAGCCGGGTCGTAGCTCACCAGGCCCGGCACCGTGCTGGCAATGACCTGGGAGTGGCCATCCTGGTGCTGCAGGCCTTCTCCATTCAGGGTTGTGCGCCCCGATGTACCGCCGAGGAGGAAGCCCCGGGACAGCATATCGCCGCAGCTCCAGATCATGTCGCCGACGCGCTGGAACCCGAAGATCGAGTAGAAGACGTAGAAGGGGATCGTCGGCACGCCGTGCACCGCGTAGGCGGTTCCCGCGGCCATGAACGAGGCCATGGCCCCGGCCTCACAGATCCCCTCCTGCAGGATCTGGCCGTCGGTCACTTCCCGGTAGGGCATCAGGGTGGAGCTGTCCACGGGCCGGTATTTCTGGCCTTCAGACGAGTAGATGCCAGCCTTCCGGAACAGTGCTTCCATGCCGAAGGTTCGTGCCTCATCCGGCACGATCGGGACGATATAGCGGCCCAGCTCCGGATGATCCATGAGCTTGGACAGCATCCGGACGAATGCCATCGTGGTTGACAGTGTGCGTTCACCCGAGCCGGCGAGCTGCTCCTGGAACAGTGCCAGTTCCGGCGCCGCCAGCGACGGGCAGTGAACCTCCCGGTGCGGCCAGCTGCCGCCCAACGCCTTACGGCGCTCGCGGAGGTAGCGGAGTTCCTCGCTGTCCTCCGGCGGACGGTAGAAGTCGGCCCGCGCCGTCGCTTCGTCGGACAGTGGGATCCCGAGGCGACGGGCAGTCTCCTGGCGTTCCTCGATGCTCAGGTTCTTCTTCTGGTGCACGACATTGGAGCCCTCGTAGCCCTGCATGCCGTAGCCCTTGATCGTCTTGATCAGGATGGCGGTTGGTCGGCCATTACCGTCCATGGCGCGCTCAAACGCGGCGAAAATTTTGCGCTGGTCGTGGCCACCGCGCTTGATGCCCCGGATCTCTTCGTCAGAGAGGTGACGCATGAGGTCGGTCAGGCGTTCGTCGGTGCCATTCCAGTGGGCCCGCACTTCAGGCCCGCTTGAGACCGAGTACATCTGGTAGTCGCCGTCGACGGCCCGCTCCATCCGGGCCTGCAGCACTCCTTCATAGTCGATGGCAAAGAGCGTGTCCCATTCACCGCTCCAGATGACCTTGATGACGTTCCACCCCGCGCCGCGGAAGCTCCGTTCGAGCTCCTGGATGATCTTCCCGTTGCCGCGGACGGGGCCATCGAGCCGTTGCAGGTTGCAATTGGCGACGAGGATCAGGTTGTCCAGCTGCTCGCGTGCGGCAATGTTTATCGTGCCCAGCACCTCCGGCTCGTCGGATTCGCCGTCGCCGATGAAATTCCAGACCTTCCCGCCGTTCTTTGGCTTTAATCCCCGGCTTTCCAGGTACTTGGCAAAGCGGGCCTGGTAGATGCAGCTGGGTGTCGACAGGCCCATCGACGCACAGGGCGAAACCCAGAAGCCGGGCATGTTGCGCGGGTGTGGGTATGAAGACAGGCCACCGGCAGGCTGCAGCTCGCGGCGGAAGTTCTCCAGTTGCTCCGCCGACAGCCTGCCCTCCAGGAACGCCCGCGCATAGATGCCGGGAGAGCAGTGGGCCTGGATGCTGATGAAGTCACCGCCGTAGTCAGGCCCCTTGTTCCGGAAGAAATGGTTCAGGCCGACCTCGAGCATGGTGGCGCCCGATGCGTAGGTGCCGATATGGCCACCCACGCCGGTACCGCTGTCGTAACCACGCAGCACCATGGCCATCGCGTTCCAGCGGTTGATGTTCTCGATCCGCTGTTCGAGGTCGATATTGCCCGGGTAGGCCGGCTGTTGCTCGAGCGGGATCGTGTTGCGATAGGGGGTATTGAGGGTCGCGTCCTCGACAATCACGTGGGCGTCCGTGAGGTAGTCGCGGACAGCCCGGAACAGCGTCTTGGCGCGCTCCGGCCCCTCGGTCCGCAGGACGGACTCGATGGATTCCACCCACTCCCGGAGTTCATCGTCACTCCGCTCCAGATCTGATCGTCGCACCGCCATGCCCACTCGCTCCCTGGGGACGGCAAGAGGGCCGACCGCCAAACGCTCAGAGGATAACCCGATTCCCCGGATTCCTGGGTGCACGCATCACTGTTTATGCCCACTCGTGAGGCGCTGGTCGCGCCGCTGTGGACGGCCACCAGCCGATCCATTAGCGTCCGTATCCGGATGATGTGTCACAGCAGGAGTCTCGGTTCAATGACGGAGCAGGCGCAGGCGCAGGCGGAAGGCCCGGACGGCGTCGACCGCCGGACGGCGTTGCACATGATGGCGGCCCTGGGTGGATTGATGGGGGGGCTGGTGGCGAGTCGGCCCGTGATGGCGGACAGCGGCGGCTCTGCGCCTGCCGGTTCCGGCAAGCTGTGGGCGGAGATTGATGCCGTCCTCCGGAAGACTGAGGAAATCTGGAACAGCCAGCACTTCTTTAACCTCAAGGACGTGTGGGACGCCGACGATCCGGAGCCCTGGTACGTACCCGAAGAAATCGAGACACCTTTCCGCTCCTGGCCGGAGATCGAAAAGTACTGGGGTCCGCCCCGGCGCGTCCTGCGGGCCTTCCGCTGGAAGTTCTCGAATCTCCACGTCAAGTCGCTGGGTGACGACCTTGCCCTCGCGCTGTTTGACCACTTCTACGAGATTGACGTGGCCGTCGGCCCGCCGACCCCTCCCACGGCCGGGTTCGACCGCTGCCTCGCCATGTTCCGGCGGAAGCCGGACGGCTGGAAGCACATCCTCTACGCCCAGTGTCCGTTGGGACCCGATTCCTACATCAAGGCGCTTCGCCAGAGGATCGTCCGGCCCGACTTCAAGGCGTTCAGCGACCAGGCCGACGCGATCTACAAGGAACAGCACGGCGCGGATCCCGCGGGCAAGCCACGACCATGACGCGCGCCGAACGCTTCCAGGCCCGCACCGAGGCCCGCCGGCGGCTCCTGCGGTTCCTGGCCGGCTCACCGTTGCTGGCGGTGTCGGGCCTCCTCGCCCCGGTCAGCGGATTCGGGCGTCCGGAATTCGCCGTACCCGAGTCCATTGACGACGTTCTGGACGTGTTCCAGATGCAGCGCGTGGCCCAGAAGGTCCTGGATCTGGAGACCTGGCATTTCATCGTCAATGGCGCTGATGACCTGCGTACCCTGGAGGCGAACCGCACCGCCTACGAGGCCTGGCAGGTGCGGGTGCGACGCCTGGTGGACGTCAGCCACGTCGACACCAGCATCGAACTGCTGGGCCAGAAGCTGCCGACGCCAATCCTGCTGGCCCCGGTAGGCTCACAGCAGACCATTCACGCGGAGGGCGAGCTGGCCACGATGCGGGCTGCTTCGGCGCGCGGGCACTTGATGATTGCCTCGACCGTCTCCAGCAGCAGCATCGGGGAGGTCCGCGCCGCAGGCGCCGCGCCTCTCTGGTTCCAGCTCTACGCGTCGCCGGACCAGGGCTTGATGCGTCACCTGCTGGCGGGGGCGGAGGCAGCCGGCTGCCAGGCCCTGGCGCTGACTGTCGATTCGCCCACGCGGGGCAACCGGGAGGGCGAGCGTTGGTTTTCCCGTCTCTCAGCCCGCAAGGCCCCACCGCGGATGGGCAATCTGGAGGGCTATGCCGGTCCACCCCGCATCGGCGATTCTGCCCTCACCTGGAACATCGTGGACTGGCTACGGAATAACACTCGCCTGCCGATCCTGCTCAAGGGCATCGTCACCCGGGAGGACGCTGAGCTGGCGATCCGACGGCGCGTGGATGGCTTGATCGTGTCCAACCACGGCGGCCGCCAGGAGGAGAGCGGCCGGGGCACCCTTGAGTGCCTGCCGGAGGTGGTTGGTGCCGTAAAGGGCCGTATACCGGTTCTGATCGACGGCGGTATCCGCCGCGGCACGGACATCTTCAAGGCGCTTGCCCTGGGTGCTGACGCCATCTGTGTCGGCCGGCCCTACCTGTTTGGGCTGGCGGCCTACGGTGAACAGGGCGTGGCAAAAGTGCTGGCGATTCTCGACAGCGAGTTTCAGCGCAGCATGCAGTTCGCGGGCACGACCAGCGTCGGGGCGATCAAGCCCGCATACGTACAGAGGCGCCCGGAATAAGCACAGTATCGCGGGCTTCGGAAGCCGGGAGCGCATCCGGATAGTCGCTGTTGCAATGGAGTCCACGGCTTTCCTGCCGTGACTGGGCGCACATGATGGTGAGTTCCGCCACGAGTGCGAGATTCCGCAGCTCGATGAGGTCATTGGTGACGCGGAAGTTCCCGTAGAACTCGGCAATCTCCTCGTGGAGCAGGTTGACGCGATGGCGTGCGCGCGCCAGCCGCTTGTTGGTCCGGACGATGCCGACGTAGTCCCACATGAAACGGCGCAGTTCCTCCCAGTTGTGGGAGACGATCACGAGCTCGTCCGGGTCTGTCACGCGGCTTTCATCCCAGGGCAGCAGGTTGGTGGCCGGTATCGGCGTCGAGTCAATCGTCGACGTGATATGCCGGCTTGCGGCTGCGCCGAACACGACGCACTCGAGCAGCGAATTGCTGGCGAGTCGATTGGCCCCGTGCAGGCCCGTCGACGTGCATTCCCCGACGGCATAGAGCCCTGGCAGGTCGGTTGACGCGTTCAGATCGGTCACTACGCCACCGCAGCTGTAGTGGGCGGCGGGCACGACCGGGATCGGATCCCGGGTGATGTCGATGCCGAACGTCTTGAGCCGCTGGGCAATGTTGGGGAAGTGCTCCAGGATCTCGGCAGCCGGCTTGTGGCTGATGTCCAGGTAGACGCAGTCAAAGCCCCCGCGTTTCATTTCCGCATCGATGGCGCGGGCCACGATGTCCCGAGGTGCCAGTTCGGCGCGAGCGTCGTGGGCATCCATGAAGCGGCGGCCATCG
>JBDSWH010000173.1:0-12322 GCA_039926785.1 Gammaproteobacteria bacterium | reverse complement strand
GAGGTGCACACCGGTCAGCCGAGGACGTTCGTGGCCGCGCTTCCCCCGCAAGACCAGCTCAACCTCCTGGACCGGCTCCGTCTGCTGCCGGGGAGCCTGCTCGTGACCCTGTTCGGGGTCATGGTGGCCAGTAGCGTGGCGTTGGTCCTCAGCGAACTCAGCTATCGGCGCACCCTCGGAAACGCCGCCCGGGTCACGCAGATCCTCAACCGGCTGGATGCGTCCGCCGACTTCCGGGTCCTGATGGTCGACGCGGAGACGGGTCAGCGCGGGTTCCTGCTGACCCACGATATCTCCTACCTGGCGCCATTTGAAAGCGCGACGGCCCGCTTTGACGCGTCGTTCAACCGGCTTCGGACCCTGTCTCCCGGACCCGCCAATGGCAAGGCCCTCGATAGATTGCGCGACACCGCCATCGAGCGGCTGTCCCTGACTGAGCGTAGTGTCAATCGGGCCCGGGACTCGTCGTTCGACCAGGCGGTCGACGTCCTCCGGGAAGGCTCGGGAAAGGAGCTGATGAATCAGTTCCGTCAACAGGTCTCCGCCTTCGAAGCCAGCGCCGCGACCGAGCTCAGCGCCGTCCGCGCCGCCCAGGGCAAGGATACGTTCTGGCTGCGCCTGGCCACGGTGGTTTTCACGCTGCTCGTGTTCGGGTTGCTGATTGCCGTGACGCGTCTGTTTCTGGATGAGGCCGTCCGACAAAGGGCCTATGCGAAGGAAAAGGAAGACGAAGCCGACAGGATGCAGCGCCTGGTCATGGCGCGTACCACCGAGCTGTTCGACCTCTCGGCGCACCTGCAAACGGTTTCTGAGCGGGAGAAGGCCGACCTCGCCCGGAACCTCCACGACGAGCTAGGGGGACTGCTCACGGCCGCCCGGATGGACCTTTCCTGGCTGCAGGGCGCAACCAAGGGCATGGACGCGCAGATTGCCGCCAAGCTGGGCCAGCTCAACATGGCCTTCACGCAGGCCATGGACGTCAAGCGCCGGGTCGTCGAGAGCCTGCGCCCCGCGCTGCTGGATCACTTCGGGCTGCCCACGGCACTGCAGAATCACTTTGACGACACGTGCAAGAAGGCAGGGTTGAACTGCAAGACCACGATCCCTGAAGAGATCGCCGAGCTGCCCCAGGACCTCGCGATTGCGCTGTTCCGCGTCGGGCAGGAATCCCTGACCAATATCATCCGCCACGCCAAGGCCAAGAACGTCGACATGACCTTCGAGATCCTGGATGACGTCATCCACGTCAGGGTCCGGGACGACGGCGTCGGTATGGAGCTCGACAAGCCGCAGATGTCTCATTCACACGGCATCTCCGGCATGCGCCACCGCATTCAGTCCCTGGGTGGCACCTTCCAGATGGTCAGTGCGGTCGGCCGGGGGACTTCCCTGACGATCGCTGTGCCGCGCAACCGTTCACCCGCGCCGGTTCCGTTTGCCGAACACGCGCCCTGACGCCGCCCGAAATCAGCTCAGGTCGAAACAGCGCGCTCCTGACGAATCCCAGATCCGCGCCTCATCCACGTCAACGCAGATCAACACGGGATGGGCATCCCGCGGACCACCGGGGAACCAGGACTGGGCAGTCGCCGTCCACAGCTCCCGCGCCTTCTCGTCGTTGTCCGTGATTCGCGCGCGGCCATTGGCGGCGATGTGCGTCTCGCGCTTCGAACGGTCGTCATCAGGGCAATCTCGATAGGCAGGCAGCAGGCACGGGCCCGGATTGCATGTGGGCGTCGTCCCACGCAGTCGACGTTCGTGGGACTCCTCCTACAAGCGGATAAGGCAACCTGCCAAAGTCGGCGAGTACCGAACCTACACCGGCCATCGCGGTAACTGCTTACAGTTTCCGCCGGGGTTGCAGGGACCTGCAATCCGGGATGGGCAAACCAGGAGAGAACTATGAAGACGGGGACAGTGTTCGGCGCTGCCATCGCGTTAAGCGCGATATTTGCTGTGTCGGCTTGTGACAAGCGGGAAACGCCAGCGGAAACGCGGGCCGACATGGACGACGCGGCCCAGAAGGGGAACGAGAACATCGCCGACGCCCAGAAGGACGCCATGGAGACTCGCGCCGAGGGCCGGGAAGACGTCGCGGATGCCGCCCGGAGCCAGGCGGATGACGTCGCTGGAGCCTCCGCGGACGCGATGCGGGACAACGCCGAGGCCAACGAGGACGTGGACCTGGCGAAGGCCAAGGCGGACTACAAGGTGGCTAAGGAAGCTTGTGACGCCATGACCGGCAACGTCCGGGATGCGTGCCAGGCCGACGCGAAGGCCACGATGGACATGGCTGAGGCCCGCGCCAAGGCCAATAGCGACATGATGAAAGCGGACGCCGACCGGCGCGATCCGTAGGCTTTTTTCAACAAACCCATTCGAGCGAACCCATTCGAGGAGTAGTGCCCATGAACCCCAATACAGGCGCCCAGACCCGGGATGACTTCGAGGATGTCGTGGAAACCGCCGAAGAATTGCTCAACACCATCGGCGACGGTGGCGGCAAGGCGGTTGACGACCTGAAGGCGAAGGCTCGGGAGACACTAAAGAGTGCCCGCATTCGCCTTCAGGAGGCCACGGTGCAGGCACGCGATGCCGCGAACGTCGCGGCCGGTGAAGCCGACGCCTATGTCCGGGGCAATCCCTGGATGGCTGTGGCAGTGGCCGGGGCCATCGGGGTCGTCCTCGGGGCTGCCCTGCTCCGTCGGGACTGACCGTGGGTACGGCACGGGTCCGCGCCCCGGGTACGCTGGACCGCCTGGCCGCGCTGTCGTCGTCGGTGATGCGCATGCTTTACACGCGCGTGGAGCTGGCGGGACTGGAACTGGCCCTGGAGCGGGATTCCCTTCTGGAACGGGCGGAGATCACCCTCATCGGGGTGGTCTCCGCCGGCCTGGCGGGATTCTCGGCAATCCTCATGGCGGCACTCGCCGTGCCCGAACAATACCGCGTCGCCGCGCTGGCCGGCCTGACGGTCCTCTTTTCCATCATTGCCGTCAGCGCCTACCTGCGGGTGCGCAAGCACACGAAGGAACGCGTCCCGCTCTTCGCGCGACTGACTCGGCAACTGCGCCGTGATCGGGCGGTATTGGAGTCTGCCCGGAGCCAGTCTGCCCAGAGTGAGACTGCCCGGATCCGGCCCGGCCGGCCGGACGCTTCGAGATGAGGGACCAGACGGTGCGGCGGGAACGCCTCGCGGCTCTTGAGCTGCAGGCAAGCCAGGAGCGACGCGATGTTGCCCTCCGGCTGCGGCACATTGTCGATAGTCAGCAGCGGAACTGGAAACTGATCGCCGCGGGTCTAGCCGTGCGCAGTATCGTGAAGTCGGGAATGGCGGCCCGCGGACTCACCATCGGCCTCACGAGCGCATTGGCCAGTGGGTTGACCAGCAGGTTCAGAGGTCCTCTGGGCGGACTCATGCTGCTGCGCCTTGGGGTAGGCCTCTGGCGTCGGTTCAGTCGCGGGGCAGGTGCCGCGCGTCGCTGATCAGTGCCTTGACGTCCTGGAACTGATGCATCTTGTCCAGGAAGTGGTCTGCCCCCGCATCGATGCAGCGACTGCGCACGGCGGGCAGCGGGTAGTTGGTCAGGACGACGATGAGGGGTTGGCGGCCCTGGGGATAGCAGCGGCGGGCGTGGCGTATCGCGCCAATGCCACTGCCTTCCCGTAATTCCACGTCGACCAGTAAAACGTCGTACTCCGCCGCGTCGATCTGCTCCCGGGCCTCGGCCTCGGTGGCTGCGGATGCCGTCACCCGCATGACGCCCTCCTCGGTCAGCATCGAGATCAGGCGCTCCTTGATGAGTTTCGAGTCCTCAATCAAAAGGATGCGGAGTTCACCGGAGTTGGACCGCTCGTCGGTCTTCTCCTCGCGCCCGGCATGCCCGTTCGTCCCCTCGTCGCCTTCGGAGGGCGGAGAGCCGGCAGAAGAGCTGAATTTCCGGACCAGGGAAGTAATCTTGCCCGGCAGTGTCACGCTCACTGTAGAATTCCGTTCTTGATGGCGTAGTAGGTGATGTCCGCGTTGCTCTTCATGGCCATCTTCTCGAGGATGCGGCTCCGGTAGGTGCTGACGGTCTTGACGCTCAGGAATAACTTACTGGCGATATCTGAGACCGTCACCCCCTCGGCCAGCTTGCAGAAGATCTGGAACTCCCGCTGGGAGAGCACGCTGTGCCGGGGCTCGTTGGGATCGCCCTGTACCCCGGCGACCAGCTGGTCGGCCAGTTCGGAGCCAACGTAGCGGCTGCCCCGGGCCACCATGCGCACCGCACGGATCAATTCGGCCTCGTCGACACCCTTGCTGACGAAGCCCATGGCGCCTGCCCGCAGCACGTTCAGGCCGAACTGGGACTCCGGATAGCCGCTGACTACAAGGACGGCCACACCCTCGTGGTGGGCCCTGATGTGCTTGAGTACATCCAGGCCGGACATATCCGGCAGTGACAGGTCGAGCAGCACGACCTCGCACGGGCTCTTGCGAAGCTCGTCGAGTACTTCCCGCCCGGTCCTGCACTCGGCCACCATTTGCATGTCGCTTTGCGCGGCGATGATCTGCTTGAGTCCGGAGCGTACAATCTGGTGATCATCGGCGATCAAGACCCGCAACGCTGGCATGGCTACACCACCCTGAAATTGAGGCCCGGCTGACCGGGATCTCGATGGTAAGCGGGAAGCAGCCGGGGCGGAACTGCCGCCCAGGCCGTCGATTCCCGTGGTTTCCGGATCAGGTGTCACGGTAGCGGGTTTCCCAGGATTTCACCCGGGTCTCCGCATCATCCTTCGAAATTCCATAGGATTCCTGCAGGCGACCCACGAGCTGGTCCCGCTTACCGGCAATACGGTCCAGTTCGTCGTCGGTCAGCTTTCCCCACTCTTCCTTGACTTTGCCCTTGACCTGTTTCCAGTTACCTTCAACCCTGTCCCAATTCATTGCGTCCACTCCATGGATTTTGTTTGACGGGAATGAAGGTACCGCTAGTTCTGGACAGGCGATGTCGGCAGACGCAGCCAGGACCGTTCAGGTCCTACCCCGGGCCTCGTAGGATTCGTCTTACACGGCCCCCTTCATCGCGACCAGAGGGGTGTCCAGTCGCTTCTCAACCTGCCGCCAGTCCACCAGATTCCACCAGTCCCGCACCCATTCATCGCGGCGGTTCCGGTAGTCCAGGTAATGGGCGTGTTCCCAGAGGTCGCACGGGAGCAACGGCCGAAGTCCCTGACGCCAGGGGCTATCCTGGTTTGGCAACGCTTCAAGCTCCAGTTCGCCCTTCGCGGGATCCCAGGTCAGAAATACCCAACCGGACCCGAACAGCCCCGCCGCCGCCGTCTCCAGTGCTTTCCGCAGGGATTTCACGCTGCCGAAGTCGCGGGCAATCAGCTTGTCCAGGTGGGTGGATGGCGGGTGCGGATCGGGGGTCATCGTCTCCCACATGAGGGAATGGTTGGCATGGCCACCCCCAAAATTCCGCACGGCCATCTGGAGGCGATCAGGAAGGCTGTCGACCCTCGCGAGCAACTGCTCGATGGACTCGTTGGACTTCAGGTCATGAGTGCCCAGCGCAGCGTTCAGCTTGTCCACGTAACCCTGGTGATGGACGTCGTGGTGTAGTTCGAGCGCCTCCTCGCTGATCACCGGAGCCAGCGCATCGACCGGGTAAGGCAACGGCGGAAGGGTAAATGGCATGGGGTCGCACCAGTGGGCAACGGCGAGGTCCGCCAGTACGACCACACTATCGGGTCGATGCCGAGTCGCTTATCGGCCGGAGGCGCGGGACCTTGTCAGCGGGCTCCCACACCAGCTCACTCTGCAAGGCTGGCCGGCGCGGGTTCCCTCAACAGTTGCAGCAGCTCCGTGGCCAGCACGAGTATCAACGGGCCCAGGATGAGGCCGATCACGCCGAAGGCCGCCAGCCCGCCGATGACGCCCAGGAAGATCGTCAGCGTACCGATCCGGGCCCGGTGGGCCACGAGGTAGGGCTGCAGCAGGTTGTCCATCGTGCCAACCAGAAGCGCGCCCCACAACGCCAGGGCCGACGCGGCACCCCACCGGTCCTGCATGGCGAGCGCCACGACCCCGGGGCCCCAGACGAATGCGGTCCCACCCACCGGCAGCATCGCCAGCACGGCCGCAAGGGACCCGAACAGCACGGGTGCGGGCAGGCCGACCACGGCGAAAGCGACGCCCACCAGAATACCCTGCAGAATGGCCGTAACCGTGGTTCCGAACACGATGGCGCGGAGGACATCGCACAGATCGGTGATGAGTTTGTCCTTGACGGGCTTGGGCCAAGGAATCAGTTCGTCAGTTCGCTGCAGCAGTCGCGACCCGTCACGGAGCGTCAGGAACAGCAAGACGAGCATGAAGGCGAAAGCGGTCATCGTCCCCAGGACGCCCATGAACAGGCGGCCGGTCAGCGGACCCACTGCCTCCAGTCCAGTATCGAAAAAGCCGTTGAGCCAGCCGCGGACGCTCGAGCGCGAGACACCAAGATCCTTACGCAATTCGTCCAGTGGTTGCCCCGCGACCGGCACCTGGGCCAGCTCCGGAATCTTCAAGCCACCCTGGGGCGATTGCTTGCGGGCACTGGCTACCAGATCGCCCATCTCGGACGCCATGACGCCGGACAGGCCGGTTACGGGACCCGCGACGACTACAAGCACTGTGGCGGTCAGGACAGCTGCAGCCAGGGTCCGGCGATTCCCGAGCCGGACCGTCAACCGCTGCTGGGCGGGGGCCAGCAGGACCGCGAAAACCAGTGCCCAGCACAGGGGCTGGACGACCGGCCCGAGGATCCGCAAGGTCAGAAAGCCCACGATGCCGGCCGCGACCAGCGCAAATACGCGCCCGTAGAAGTGCCGGTCGGCGCCACGCAAGCCCTTCACGCTCGCCCCTCCAGCAACCGCAACGTGCGGACCTCCAGCACACTCAGGGCGCCCTGCCCGAAAGCGGCGCGCCGTCGAAGCCGACTGGCCAGTCGAACTGCCCGTTGCCCGATGACGTACGCATCGATCACCCGGGGATGGACGTAGGATTTCCGGCAGACGGCCACCGTGTTGCGCAAGGCCTCGGCAACGGCGGCGAGGGCGGTACGCACAGTGCGCTTGATATCGGCCATTGAGGAGGCCGGCTCACCGCGCAGCAACTCCCGGTACATCAGCACGGTTGCCCCCCAGGTCCGGAAATCCTTCGCGGTGCAGTTCTCACCGCCAATTTCGGCCAGGTAGGCGTTCACCTCTCCCGCCTTCACGTCACGGACGGCCCCGGTGGCATCGACGTACTGGAACAGGTCCCGACCAGGCACCTGAAGACATTCGCGGATAACGTCGGCGAGGGGACCCGGCCGGATTTCGACCGCGTGACGCACTCGGCTCTTGCCCTGGAAGGAAAGCCGGAAACTGCCGCCGGTGGATTCCACATGCCGCTTCCGGATTGTCGTGAGTCCGAACGAACCATTTTCCCGAGCATACTCTTCATTCCCTACGCGGATCAGTGTCTGCTCCAGCAACCGGACCACGGCGGCCAGCACCTTCTCCCGCGGCAGTCCGGGGCGGGAAAGGTCACGCCTCACCCGACGGCGAATCGCCGGCAGGTTCCGCGCGAATATCGCCATGCGCTCGAACTTGAGCTCCGCAACGGCGCGGGTCCAGTCCGCGTGGTAGCGATATTGTGTCCTGCCCCGCGCATCGCGCCCCGTGGCCTGCAGGTGACCGCGCGGGTGCCTGCAGATCCAGATGTCGGTCCAGGCCGGCGGCAGCACAAGGGCACGGATGCGCTCCGCTGCGGATTGCGAGGCCGGGCGGCCGGCAGCATCCCGGTAGGCAAATGACCTGCCGCGCCGGATACGCACGTAGCCGGGCCCGGATGGCTGGACATAACGCAGGTGTGCGCGCCGGGCAACGGCCTTGCGGGTGTCGACGTCAAACGGCGTTGCTCTCCTACTCATCGCAGTGGCTTCCTCCGTCACCCTCGAGTCCGGAATGGCCGTACTGTTTCGCCATCACCATCACCATCGCAACTGCAACGCTGAAGGTGGCAATGAATCTTTTCATCTGGGTACTTGTCGGTAGCGTACTGGGCTGGCTCAGTACCCTGATCCTCAACGCGCAGTCGGAGCGAGCTGCGGCGATGAATGTATTGAGCGCCATTGCGGGCGCGATTATCGCTGGAGTGGGCGCTGCATTCTTTGGTGCCGACACATTTGCCCACGGCGTCCTGCATATCGACGGACTGGCGTTCTCCCTGCTGGGTGCCTTGGGCCTGATCGGCGTCATCCACCTGGCTGGGAGGAGCTAGCTGGCTGGGAGGAGCTAGGCCACGCCCGGGCCCCCGAGCAAAATCACGTTCGTCCAGGTGGATCGGGGCGGTTGATCACGCTGATCTGCCCGGTTTCCTCCAGCGTGGCAAGCTGCACCCGGTCCACGTCACCTGCACCGCACTTTCGCAGTCCCGCAAGCAGGTCCTCGTAAGTCAAACCCTCTTCCTCCAGCGCTCCGTGCGCCAGGACGCCGGACCGGACGAGCGTCCGGGGAGCCCCCCGCACCACCCGGCGGAGGCGCGGCGAGTGGGCACAGGCCCATGCCAGGGCTCGATGGGCACTGAATACCGCCGCTATGAACGCCAAGGCGTTGGCGGTGCCACCGGCTAAAGCCACCTGCTGGAGCACGACGGCGAGCGAGATCAGCACGATGAGATCGAATGTGGTGGTCTGACCAGCCAGCCGCTTACCGGCGAACCGCATCATCGCCACAAGCGCCACGTAGTAGCCCCACCCCGCCAGAACCTGAAGGACGAGTGCTTTTGCCGTCACGAATCAGGTGCAGCCGCGGAGCAGGAAAAGTCCAAGCAACAGTGGGATCGGAATGCCGATCAGCCAGAGAAAAATCCAGCCCAGCTTGCCCTGCTGGCGATATCTGGTGACGATGGAGAACATGGCTTTACCTCATGTCATCGTGTGGCAGAGCCGCCAAGCGTTTGGAAGGCACCGGACTGGTCGGAAAAGATGAGCTCCACCCGGCGGTTCTGCTGCCGGCCCTCCGCCGTATCGTTGGACGCGACGGGGTAGCCCTCGCCGCGGCCTGTCGCTTCGATCCGGGCGCGGTCCACCCCGCTCCGAGCCAGAACGTCCCGCACCGCCTCAGCCCGGCGGGCGGACAGGGTCTCGTTATACGCGTCAGTGCCCGTGTTATCGGTATTACCCTCAACCATCAGCCGGAAGCCGGAGTTGGCCTGCATGAACGCAGCAACCCGCGCGAGCTGATCCATGGCGCCAGATTTGACGACGGCCCGATTGGTATCGAACAGGACGTCACCGAGCGTCAGCACCATCCCGCGATCAGTTGACACCGCGTTCAAAGCTTCCAGTTCAGCCTTCAGTCGAGCAGCTTCAGCCTTCAGTCGATCAGCCTCGTCGGTAGCGGCGTCGGCCTGACGGGCATTCGCCATCGCCGCGTTGGCATTGGCTGCCGCGGCCGCCCTCGCAGCGTCGGCTTCTTGGGTTCTGGCATCCAGCAGGACCGCATTGCGGTTCGCCTCACCCTGGGCCACCTGGGCTCGATTGCGGACCTCTGCCGCCTGTGCGCGGGCGATCTGCGCGTTCCGCGTGGCCGTGTACGCAAAACCCTTCACAACGTCGTCCGATTTGTGGCTCGCGGCCGCGCTTTCTGCCTGGGCCAACGCCTCTTGCGCGTCAGCAAGCCGCAGGGCGCCAGCCTTGGCGGCCTCCGGATCCTGCGCGGCGGCCTGCACTTCCTGGCGGGCCGTTACCAATTCCGGGAGTGGCTCCCGGGAGGCGCAACCGGCGGTCGCAAGGACCAGCGCCAGCGCCAGCGCCATAGCCAGGCGGGGGGAAGTGCGTTCGGTAGTGTCTACGGATACGTTCATGGTGCTACCTGTCTGTCAGGGTTTGCCGGAGTCGTGGGAGCCACTGTGACCGGAGGATTATTCTCAATTGCCCGTTGAGTTTCCTCCCGTAGCGTTTGCGTCCCCTTTTCAACGGCCGCAGCGGCCTTGGCGGCCTGCTGACTCCGTGCCTTGGATTCCGCCAGCTGTCCGTCAAGTTGGGCCCGCACGGCGAAGGCCGTGGCTTCCCGGTCATCGCCCTTCGCATCAGCGGTCTGGGCAAGACGCAGGTTGTCCGAAGCCGACTTCAGTTCGACGGGGGCAAATTCGCCCGCGCCAGCCTGCTGGGCCTGTTCTATCTGGGCCGCCGCACGCGCCACGTCGGGGCCAGCGGGGGGAACACTGGAACAACCGGACGCGGCCACCACCAACAGCGCTGAGGCCAGCAACAATGGGTGGCGTGGGATGGAGTTGGCAGTCGGCATGGCGCAATTCCTTATCGGTTTGACGTAACTAATATAGTTGAATTCGTCCTCGGGTGTTGCGGGACAACGTGAGCCCGCGACTATCGTGTGTTCCAACGATGTCGTAGGTGTTGTCCTACACTGCCGCTTGCGCCCCGCTCCTACACGAAACGTCGCTGCTAACCGCCTTTTCCACAAAGGTCCATGGAGCAGAATTTCGTTATCTGTGTTTTCGCCGAGCCAAGGAGAAACAAATGAGCCCTCCCTACACCAGCCTGACGCGCCACCAGTCGGAACTGGAGGCCGCCATGAAGGACCCCGGACGCGAATTCAACCGGCCCGCGGACGTTGCGGCCCGCCACGACTGGTCGGTCGAAGAGCGACACGCCATATTGCGCCAATGGAAGTACGACCTGGGTCAGCTACACCTCGCTACTGAGGAGAACATGCCTCCGTCCGGCAAGGACGCGACAGTGACAATCGGCAACATCCATGAGGCCATGGAGTCGTTGGGCGTTCCGACAGATTCGGATTCCGGACCGAGCAAGGGAGCCTGACGGATGGAAACCACCGCAATCGACGTGCTGAAGGACCTCATTGAAGTGACGACCGACAGCGCCGACGGGTATAGCGACGCTGCGGAAGTAGCGGGCACGTCCCGTTACAAGTCCATGTTTGCCAGTCGCGGCGCCGAACGCCGGGAGCTCGTCAGGCAGTTGCAGCAGGAACTGGCTCTTCACGGCGGCGAGTCAGATAGCTCCGGGTCGGCGTTGGCCGCGGCCCACCGAAGGTTCCTGGAACTGCGCAATGCCCTCACCATGGGTGACGAGGCCATCATCGACGAGGTCGAGCGGGGTGAGGACTACATCACGGCCAAGTACGAGAGGGCCGTCAGGGGTAACGACCTGTCGGCGTCGACCCGGGCAGTAATCCTTCGCGCGTATGAATCGGTGCGGGCGGGACACGACCAGGTGCGCGACCTGAAGGATGCGGGCGTGATTTGAGCCCGATCAGTCCACACGCACGTGCATCGCGTCCTCGTCGCTATTGAAGTTTGCGGTTTCGGTTCCGTTCAGGTCGACAATGTGGATGATCCAGCGCTTGTTGAACCGCGCACCTTCGAACGCCACACGAGTCGCAGCCGCTTCGTCGGGAAATGGCCCCAGCACCACATCGTTGGCGCGGTCCGCAACCCGCCATTGCCGGGGTTCGTCCTCGGCGACGACCCACACCGCCGCCTCGCCATCAATGATTGCCTCCGGCGCCCTGCCGGGAATTGCCGTAGGTGCGCGGACAAGCCGGGTATTCATGGCTGCTGCCTCCGACTGGAACGGCCGTCATATTCCCCCCGCGCACGACTCCAGTCATCAGCTGCCGGAGGTCGCTCCGTGTAGGCGCTGGACTACCTGGCAGGGACGCGGCTCGAGATCACCTTCGACTGTCCCGAGCCCGTCAGTGCGACAATCAGCATGGCCCCTCTCCACAGCTCGCGCCGCATCGCCCGACACACGTCATAGCCGCTCGGGCCCGGCAGGCCGATGTCGAGCATGACCACTTCCGGCCAATGAGCCGCCGCCGACGCGAGGGCATCGACGCCGATATAGGCCTTTTCCACCCCGTGAACAGACACCACTAGAAAAGTATAACCAAACTCCGATAATACGGCGGCTGCGGCAGCGGTATAGTTTCCGGTCCCGGGGGGACATCCGGCGGGTCCCGTCACGACGATGGTAGTCAATGGCAAGTCACCGAGTCCTGGTCGCGGAAGACAATGCCGACGCCGCAAGGGTGATCGCGGCACTGATCGACTGCGAGCCTGACCTGGAGTGCGCCGGTGTCGTCACCACCTCCGCCGAGATCCTTGCAGCACTTGGAACACAGCCGCCGGACGCACTGGTCCTGGATCTCCAGCTCGCGGCGGAATCCAGCATCCCCGTGCTGGCGGAATGCCGCCGGCGTTTTCCCGACGTTGTGGTGTTGGTCCTCAGCGGCCATTCCAATCCCGCACTGATGACCG
>JBDSWH010000172.1:0-6026 GCA_039926785.1 Gammaproteobacteria bacterium | reverse complement strand
CCCGAAGGGCCCGTTGGGTAGTCTGGTGAGGTCGTCAGTCCGGTAGTCAGGCTGGCGTCAGGCGATCTTCCGCAACCGACGAACCGCCAGGCCGGCAAGGCCCGTTCCCAGCAGCCATAAGGCTGCGGGGGCCGGCACGGAGGCCACCGTGGCGCCACCGAAGAAGGCGTCGGTGGGCTTGCAGGTGCTGGCGCTGGCCGTCCTGCGCTGGCTGTTGCGCCGCGCGCCGACGGACTCCGAGCAGGGCAGCGTCAGGCCGGCAACGCGGGCCGAGAAGAAGCTGGGACCCTCGACCGAATTGATGGCGAGGTCGACATAGCTGGCGATGGTGTCGAAATCGATGCCGATGACCGAGAAGGAGATGGAGTCGCTGAGGGGGGTTTTGTCGCCGGTAACCCGCAGCCGCATGTCGTATTTGCCGAAGCCCGCCATCGTCTGGTGCGGCCCCGTGACCCAGCCCTTCGGCAGGCTGCTGATATCCACCTTGTTCGGGGTCAGCTTGACGCCCGGCACGGCATTGAACGCAAACTTGACGATGCCGAAGCCCTTTTCGGCCGCGAGGTCCAGCAGGGGCTGGAGCGCAGTCACCGTGAAGTCAATGGCGCCACTGGCGTTCTCGTTGATGTCCACCCGGAGGTAGTTGATGCCGTCCGCCAGCTTGTCGGACTGATCGAGGAAGTACGAAATCGAGGCGGCCTGGCTCACGCTGGTAAAACTCAGGCCCACTAGCAAGGCCGCGGCGATCTTCGATTTCAACATGACGTTCCCTCTGCGCTCAGCGTGATTCTTTATTAATTTTCAAGTCGCTCAGGCCGCGTGGGGCCTGTCGTTTGTTGTATCTGAGAAGTACTCTAGTGACAGATTGGTAACGCCGCAATCGCGATCTTCCATAATACGGAACAACATTTTTTGTATGGCAGAAACGCCATAATCGCAACGACGCCAGGTGGTCGGCGGTCGCTCCCAACTTACTGATTCTGCTTGGCCAGAGCCGCCTCCCACAGGGCACCAAGGAACCCGCAGAAAGTCATCCACGCCTCGAGACGTTTACTGTCGGCGAGATGGGGTGGCCGCTGCCGGTACGCCGCCAGCAGGATCCCCTGCCCGGCGGGCGTCAGGGCGGCACCCGAGGCCAGAACGGCCAGGTCAAAGAAGGGGTCGCAAAGTCCCGCGTACTCCCAGTCGATCAGGCGCAGTGGCCTGCCGGTTCCGGCGATGAAGTTGCCGGGTGTGGGGTCGTTGTGGCACAGGCAGAGCGCCGGCGCAGACTCGAGTTGGCGGCAGCGGGTCAGCTGATCCCGGGCCAAGTCAGCGATATCAGTAACCCCGGCCCGGACTTCGTAGCGGTGGATGGCCGCAGCCAGGTCCTGCAGCGGGCCTTCGGGAGGCAGGGTGTGGATCCGTCGCAGCAGGGCGGCTGCCTGCTGCAGGTTGTCGGACTCGCGCAGGTCGGCGGCGGTCCAGGCCCGGCCGGGCAGCCACTCGGTCAGCAGCAGTCCGCGGGCCGGATCCGCGTCGAGGCAGGCCGGTCCGAGGCCGGCCGACGCCACACGGGCGAGGATGGCCCGTTCCGCCACCCGGTCGAGACCCAGCTGCCGCGCGCCCGCCTCGTCCTGGCGGAGCACGGCCTGCCGGTCGCCCTGGCGCACGCGAGACGTCCGGCTCACGGGGGTGACGGCCAGGCGTTCGTCGATGTGCCAGTCCCCGGTTCCCGGCAGCGAGACAGTCGTCATGACGGACGGCTCACAACGCCTTCACAACGTCATGGGCGGCGGGACTCTGCCGCCAGTTCTTCAGCCAGCGGTAGCCGCCGACCACTGCCAGGATCACGTACAGCGCAAAGAGGCCCGCCGTGAGGCGAAGGCCCTGGTTGAGGGCGAGGCCGAGCGTCACGGAGTCGATGACGATCCAGTACAGCCAGTTTTCCAGCAGCTTCCGGGTGACCATCCAGGTGGCCAGCACCGCGTAGAGGCTCACGAGTGAGTCGACGTAGGGCACTTCAGCGGCCGTGTAGCGCGTGAGCAGGGTGCCCGTGACCAATCCGAGTGCGCCGATCAGGGTGAGCGCGACCACGTGCCACCGGAATGGCCAGCGATGGATGCGCAGCACGTCGCGCCCGCCGGCGGCCGGGCGCCAGGCCCACCAGCCGTAGATGCCCATCGCGGCATAGAAGAGTTGCAGGGCGGCCTGCATGTAGAGCCCCGCCCCGTAGAAGACCTGCAGGTACGCCAGCGAACTGAGGGCGGCGGCGGGCCAGCACCAGCGATTCTCCCGGATCGCGAGCAGCAGGTAGACGATGGCCAGTGCGACGGCCAGGAGTTCCAGTTGGCTCATCCGACTTGCGGGAACCGACCGATATCCAGATCCGAGTTCAGGATCTTGGCGACCAGCACGACCGGGTGCACGCGCTCCATGGTGGCCCTTGTACAGCGGCTCACGGCACCCATGACCGCCTCGAATTCACCCCGGACCTGGGTGCTCATCTGGTTGGTGACGATCTCGAGGCCGGGCTCCTGCCGCAGCTCGATGATGAAAGCGGTGATGTGGCCGACGAAGTCGGGGGCCAACGGGTACAGGCTGAGTTCAACGGTGATGCGCATTGCGGTCGCTCCTACCAGGCGTAGTTGACGGTCAAGCCGGCCTGCCGGGGATCGCCCAGCCGCGTGTAGAGGGTGGGTACAAAATCGGGCGGCTCGTTGCCGAAGTAAAAGCCGCGCACGGCGTACTGCTCGTCCAGCACGTTCCGGCACCAGGCTTCGACCGACCACGCGCCCCACTCCCGGCCGGCGCGGAGATCGAGTACCTGGTACGGGTCGGTCTCGGGATCGGCCGACGCGCACGCGTCCACCTGGCAATAGTCGATGGCGAAGCTTCCCCGTCCGGTGTAGTCGGCACGGACGAACCAGCCGGCTGCCGCGCGCCAGGTGGAGTTCAGCGCAAAGGTGTAGCCCGGCGCGTGGGCCAGTTCGCGGCCCTCCAGCAGGGGCTCGCCACTGAACTCCTCGATCTTCGTGTCCAGCAGGCCGACGGCGGCGCCGAGCGTCAGGCGCTCCCGGGCCTGCCACCCGGCCTCCAGTTCGAGACCCCGTGCACTCCCCCTCTCCGCATTCTCCGTGAAGAACAGGAACGTGGCGGGATCATTGGGCCGGAACTGCTGGGGAATCTTCACCTGCTGGTCATTACGCTCCTGCAGGAAAGCACTCAGCGACGCCTGCCAGCGGCCGTCCGGGCTGGCGGTGCGCGCACCGACCTCGTAATTCAGCAGCGACTCGGGCTTGAACTGCAGGCGGTCCGCTGCTTCGGGCACCGTGTCGACCAGTACAAAGACGCTGGGGTTGAACCCGCCCGCCTTGTAGCCCCGCGCGACCCGCGCCCAGAGGCTCGTAGCAGCAACCGGGGTGGCGGCCAGCGTGTGCGTCAGTGTGACGTCGCCACCCCACATCCGGTCGACAGGGTCGGCCTGGTCGTCCGCGCTGTTGCTGTAGTCCGCTTCCCGCACTTCCCGGCGCAAGCCGACCGCCAGCCGCGTGGCCGGGCCGAGGGCCCAGCCGAGTTCGACATAGGCGGCCACGTTGGTCGCGTCGTAGGTGCTGGAGCTGGGCGTGGCGTAGAACAGGTCATCGCCACAGATCGCGGCGGGGCAGTTGGCCGTATCGAACTGGTCGACGTCTTCCTGCAGGTTGAGGCCGTAGAGCCCGACGACCCAGTCCGCGCCGAGCGCTTCGCTGCCGGGCCTGGAGACCAGGCGAAATTCCTGGGTCACTGTGTCCCTCTGCCGCGCGATGCGCTGGGTGAAGTCGTAGTCCGGGTCATTGCCCCAGTCCGCGTCGAAGCCATAGACGCTGGCCGAACCCGCCACCGTGGTGATGCTCACCAGGTCGGCGACTCCGCCGATCCCGAAGGTCCCGCGCAGCGCCGCCGCGTCGGTCGTCTGCGAGTCCTCGCCGGGCTTGTCAGACTGGGTCGTGTAGCTGTTGTCCAGGGCGAAATCGTCGTAGCCGTTGTCCAGATCCACATGGATGGCGGTGAGCTGCAGGGTGATATCGGACCGGGGCTGCCAGCGCAATTTGGCGCGCGCGGTCAGCTCGTCCTGTCCGGAGGTATCGTCGCGACCGAGGTAGGCGTTGTTGCGGAAGCCGGAGCTCTGGTACTGGTGGATGGCGAGGCGATAGGTGAGCTCATCACCCAGGCCGGCGACCGGGCCACTCGCGATCCCGCCAATCGCCCGGGTGTCGTCATCGCCCACGGTCGCCGTCAGGGCCGCCATCGGCGTCGCGGTCGGCTGGCCGGTCTCGACGTAAATCAGTCCTGCCAGGGCGTTGGCTCCGTAGCGCGTGCCCTGCGGCCCGCGCAGGACCTCGATCCGGTCCACATCGAAGCTGGTGGCCACTCCGCCCAGTCCGGACAGGTCGATGTCGTCGATCAGGAAGCCGACGGACGGGTTGGGCGCCCCCTGATACTGCTCCAGCTCGCCCGTACCGCGGATCTGGATGTAGCGGGCGCGGGAGCCCTCCCCGCTCCAGTTCAGGTTCGGAACGAGCGGAATCAGTTCCTCGAAGTGCTGGAGTGACGCGGCGCGAATAACGTCCGCGTCGAGCACCGTGATGCTGAGCGGCAGGTCAGCCAGCTCGGTCTCCCGAAACTGGGACGCGACGACCACGATTTCCGGCAGCGGGGCAGCCTGGAGGGGTATCGCGATGAAGACGGGTAGGAGCGCCTTCAGGCGCGATCGACATCGATCGCGCCGGTCGGCGCTCCTACCGGCCCTCGTACCAGGAAAAGCCACAGCCATTCCGCAGATCTCCGCTGATGACACCTTCGCTGGTGTCTGGGGGATCCGGCCGGGGAATGACGTGGGGGGTCGACAGACGCGCGTCTTGTCCCTACGCCGGTACTAGCCGGATCAGGTTCAGAGGGTTCCCTTGCGGATCTCAGGCCGGGCGGAGCTCGCCAAGCCACCCCTAAGACAGGGGTTATATAACCTCAATTAGAGGTTAGTGTCGAGAACGGCTGTCAACGGGTGTAACCCGGCGTTGTGTCGCGGCTTGAGCCGCTCCTACAATTCGCTGGTGCCTCCCCGCTGAAAGCAACCCCGCCATGAGCAAGCCCGACTACCAGGCCATCGACGCCGTCGTGAACATCTGGACGGATGAAGCCCTGGCCCAGCGACCCCAGTGGGGTACGGATTTCTTTTCCGGCAAAATGAATGCCGACAAGAGCATGGTGTCGAAGGGCATCAGCCTTGAGCAGATGCTGGAGCAACTCGACGCCGCAGGCATCGAGCGGGCCTTCCTGATCGCGGCCCGGTCCGGGCGGCCCGGCCTCCCCGGCTGCTACCACATGCCCTACGAGATCGTGGCGAAGGCCGTGGCGAAATACCCGAAGCGGTTCCACGGCCTGGCGGGCATCGATCCCTACACCGGCATGAAGGGCGTGCGGGAACTGGAGCACGCGGTGAAGAACCTGGGCTTCATAGGCGCCCACCTCTACCCGCACTGGTTCGAGCTGGCTCCGGACCACGCCAAGAACTACCCCTTCTATACCAAGTGCTGCGAACTCGGCATACCGATCCAGATGCAGGTGGGCCAGTCCATGATTTACGCCCCGGACTTCCCCTGCCGGAGCGTCGGCCGGCCCATTACCCTGGATGGCGTGGCCTGCGACTTCCCGGAGCTGAAGCTCCTGGGCATCCACGTGGGCATCCCCTGGCACGACGAGATGATCGCCATGGCCTGGAAGCACGCCAACGTCTTCATCGGCTGCGACGCCCACCGGCCCAAGTACTGGCCGGAATCCTTCAAGCGCTACATCAACACCCAGGGCCAGGACAAGGTGTTCTTCGGCACCGACTTTCCCGTGCTGCCGTTCGCCCGGACGGTGCAGGACATTGACGACCTCGGCTTCAAGCCCGAAGTGCGGCGGAAGCTGATGCGGGACAATGTGCTGAAGATCTACGGGTTGTAGGAGCGCCTTTAGCGCGATCCGCCGTAGGAGCGCCTTTAGGCGCGATGGAAAATTCGATCGCG
>JBDSWH010000171.1:0-21294 GCA_039926785.1 Gammaproteobacteria bacterium | reverse complement strand
TCGGTGGCCGCCGAGTTCGAGCGCATCGAGGCGACGGCCCGGCTGGGCCGCCTGCTCCGGGACGGCATTCACGTGGTGCTGGCGGGCCCGCCCAACAGCGGTAAGTCCAGCCTGCTGAACCGGCTCGCGGGCTACGAGGCAGCAATCGTCGCGGACCAGCCGGGCACCACCCGGGATCTGGTGCGTGAGCAACTGGAAATCGACGGCCTTCCAGTGCACATCGTGGATACCGCCGGCCTGCGGGAGACCAGCGACCTGGTCGAGCGGGAAGGGGTGCAGCGCACGCGGCGGCAGCTCGCGGTGGCCGACCTGACGCTGCTGGTGGTGGATGCCACCGATGTACCGCCGCTAGCCAGGCTGCTGGCGGAGGTACCGGCCGGCGTGCCGGTGATCGTCGTGCACAACAAGATCGACCTGACGGGGGAAGGGGCGGGCGTGGAAGTTGCGGCTGAGCCGGCCCTCGTCCGGCTATCCGCCCGCACCGGCGCGGGTCTCGACGCCCTTCGGCAGTTGATCAAGACGCGGGTCGGCTTCGGCGATCCGGGCGAGGGCACGGTCATCGCGCGGCAGCGACACCTGGACAGCATTCGCCGGGCGCGGGCCCATTTCGATGCGGGTCGGCAGCAGCTGGAGTCGAATCGTGCCGGCGAGCTGATGGCGGAAGAATTGCGCGGCGCCCAGGTGGCACTGGCCGAGATTACCGGGGAATTCAGCAGTGACGACCTGCTGGGGAAGATCTTCGGGAGTTTCTGTATTGGCAAGTAAGCGACGCTCTATTGCGGCCGGGTAGTAAAGAGTCTTTCGTAGTCCGGTAGCGAGACGCCATAGCTACCCGCCCTCAGCAGGTACAGGCAGCCGCGCGAGTGCAGCTGGCCATAGACTAACGCCAGTTCGCTCTCGATGGCTTCCGGCGTCATGCCGACCACCGATTGCCTGACCGTTTCCCGGAGTTCCCCTAGCGAAGTGCTGCCATCCATGTGCGCGTAGATCACCTTTGCGCAGGGCGTGCAGGGGATGTCCAGGGTGACGCCGCGGTCCTCGAAGTGAATCACGCCGCCGGGACCGGGCTCCATCTCCGCCGCGAGCTTGGCCGCGCTGAACAGCAACGCACCGTAGGATCGCAGGGCGTTCCCGTCGTCCGCGAGAGTCGCCGTCCGGTCCGGTTGCCGGGCCAGGAAGAATTCGTGAGTGCTCATATTGCCGACAAACCGCTCCGCGAGTGCCTGGCGGCGTGGCAGGTCGAACGTGGCCAATTGCGCGAGTACGGCCTTGTCGGCCACGTGCTTCGCCGGATCGTAGTCGTCGGCCCGCCAGGCGAAGCCCAGCAGGTGGAGTCCGGACGACCCGGCTAGCGCGTAAACGTCCGGTACTTCAAAGCTGCGGTCCTGCGAATGGAGCAGAAGATCGTAGAGCCCTGCGTCCCCAAAGCCCTCCTTCGAGATTTCCCAGCCGTAGTTGTCGAGCGCCCGGATGAAGCCGTTGGAGCGGGGCAAGGCCTCGAGGAGCCGTCGGGTCAGGCGTATCTTCTCGTCCATGCCGGCGCCCGGGGGGAGGTAGTTCTGCAGCAGCGCCTGCATGTCGTAGATGGGCTGCCGGCCATACTTGCCGTAGAGCATGAGGAAGATGGCACCGTCGTCCGCGAGCACCGAGTTCAGCGCCAATAATCCGGCTTCAGTGGACTCCAGGTGGTGCAGAACTCCTGCGCACTCGATGTAATCGAAGACACCCAGTCCGAGCCGGGGCAACTCCATGATGGAGGCCGTAACCCAGGTGATATTGCTCAGCTTGCGCACGCGTGCGCGCGCCTCGGCGATCGCGCGCGATGCGGCCGACATGTCGAGATAGACCACTTCAGCGTCGAAGTGGCGCAGCTGCTCCGCGAGGAAGATCACGGCATCGCCCGTGCCACCACCGGCCACCAGCACCCGGAAGCCCTGGCGGAAGTCCCGCCGGCCATTGAAGCAGTGGTGGTTGATGGCCAGCAGGCTGGCCGGTACGGAGTGAATGAGCCGGCGCAACTCGTCCACAGGATCGCGCGGCGGATAGGGGAAGCTCTCGTACTGCTCCCTGACTTCGGGCAAGTAGGGCGTCTCGGTCATCCCCGCGAGTCCTCCATTGGAGGCGGACTCCCAGGACGATCCACCCGAAATCGATCATATCTACTTTTGCCCCGTCGGAGGCTAGGCTAGTGCCAATGAACGTCACCACCCACCGGGCCGCGCGGCTCTTCGTCGTCCTGGCCGGAATCTTTGTCGCCAACGCGATCCTCGCCGAGTTCATCGGCATCAAGATTTTCGCGGTCGAGACGACCCTGGGGCTGCAGCCCTTCAACTGGTCGCTGTTCGGCCAGACGGGCACCCTCAACTTCACTGCGGGGGTGATCCTCTGGCCGGTCGTGTTCGTCATGACGGACGTGGTGAACGAGTACTACGGGCGGAACGGGGTGCGGTTCCTGTCGTTCCTAGCCGTGGGGCTGATCTCTTACGCCTTCCTCATCGCCTGGGTCACGATTCGGCTGGCGCCGGCGGATTGGTGGGTTACGTCCTTCCAGGGCCAGGGCGTGGAGAACCTGCAGACCGCCTTCGCGGCGATCTACGGGCAGGGGATGTGGGTCATCGTCGGGTCTCTGGTGGCATTCATGATCGGCCAGTTGCTGGACGTCGCGATCTTCCACCGGATCCGGCAGGTCACCGGTGAGCGCCTGATCTGGTTGCGGGCCACGGGGTCGACGCTGGTGTCCCAGTTCGTGGACAGCTTCGTCGTGCTCTACATCGCTTTCGTACTCGGTCCCCAGCACTGGCCGCTGAACCAGTTCCTGGCGATCGGCACGGTGAACTACGCCTACAAGTTCCTGGCTGCGCTCGCACTGACTCCCGCGATCTACGGGGTGCACTGGATCGTTGAGCGCTACCTGGGTCCCGAGCTCGCCGAGGACCTCAAGCAGCAGGCCACCACCGACCGCGCCGACTACTGAAAGTACTGAAAGTACCGGACCTTAGTTGTTGGGAATTCTTTAGGTATGTGCGGCAGCCCAGTCCAACAACTTAAGAATCGCAACAACTAAGGTCCGGTACCTTTCGCGGGACCTTTCGCGAGGAGGTCGGGCATCACGATGGCGTTCGGGCCGCCGTCGGCGGTCGCGCAATGCACGCGGTTGCGGCCGGCGTGCTTGGCGCCGTAGAGGGCCGCGTCCGCCCGGCCGATCAGGTCCGACACGGTTTCGCCGGGCCGGTACTCCGCGATGCCGATGGACACGGTGACCTGGTGCAGCCCGTCGAAGGGCCGACGCACGACCGCCTTCCGCACGCGCTCCGCACAGCGAAGTGCGCCGCGCAGGGATGTCTCGGGGAGCAGCACGATGAACTCTTCACCGCCGACGCGCCCCAAGGCGCTGCGGCCGGCCGTTCCAATCCGGTCGTCACCCGACGTGGTCGGCAACCCGCCGCTGTTCAGTACGTCCATGGTGCGCAGCGCGCCCCGGACCCGCCGAGCGAACGAGACCAGGATCCGGTCACCGGCCTGGTGACCGTACTGGTCGTTCATGTCCTTGAAGTGATCGATGTCGAGCAGGCAGATGCACAGAGATTCACCACTCCGATCGGCCCGGGCCCGCTCCCGGCCGACCATCTCCAGGATGAACTGCCGGTTGTAGGAATTGGTCAGGTGGTCCCGTTCGGCGCGGCGGGCGATGCGCTCGATGCCGGCCAGTAGTTCCGCGTTGCGCGCCCGCAGTTGGTCCCGACCGTGCGACAGCGCGGCGGCCGCGACGTAAATCACTCCGAGCAGCACGGCGAGCACCAGGTTGGGCAACAGCACGGCCAGCAGCGCGGCACCCGGCATTTTGCCAGCCGCCAACGCCGCCTGCAGCAGTGGCGTGACGAGACTCGCTAGGCCGGCGGCCAGCATCACGCGGCGAAGCGAGAGCAGACCCACCCCGGGGAGTGCCAGCCCGACGGCCGACAGGTACATGCCGACGCCCAGCACGGCTCCTCCGGGCGAGCTGCTGGCGAGACAGGTGTACAGCGTGGCCCAGACAATCCCCATCAGCGACTGGGCCACCACCAGTGTGGTGTCTTCCGGCTGCTCGGCGGTCGGCAGGCGGGCCAACGTGGCAAACAGCGCCGCGGTGAGGGCAAGGCCGGGTAGCAGGATCAGCCCGGCCCCCGGTGCCAGCGGCACCGCCCCCGCCGAGTGGGCGAGTGCGCCGACCAGGGCCCACGCGGCGTAGAGGCCGATCGCTGGCGCGGCCGAAACGGCGTTGCCGGTAGTGCCGGGGCTGGCCTCGGTGGCGGGCAGGAAGGAGGACTCGTCCATGGCGGGCCTTATTTGTTCTTCTTGCTTATACGGGCCGGTCCGGTCACGCCTGGAGGTCCGGTCGTCGGTCCCCGGCGTGGCCTGCCGTCCTTTATTGAGCCGGATGCTGGCACACTGGCCACGCCCAAACCGTGACGCGGTTCCGGGGAAATTCCTTGCCATAACGCGTCACGCTGGGCGCCTCAACAACAGCCAACCCGACGAGCAACGAACCGAACGAGTCATAGACGATGACGAGCAGCAACACCTTCGACGTGATCGTGGTCGGCGGCGGCCACGCCGGCACCGAAGCTGCGGCTGCGGCCGCGCGCCTGGGCGCCCGCACCCTGCTGCTCACGCAGAACCTCGAGACCGTCGGCCAGATGAGCTGCAACCCGGCTATCGGTGGCATCGGCAAGGGCCACCTCGCCCGCGAGATCGACGCGCTGGGCGGCCTCATGGCCGTTGCCGCGGACCGCGCCGGCATCCACTTCCGCACGCTCAATGCCAGCAAGGGTCCCGCGGTCCGGGCTACCCGGGCCCAGGCGGATCGCGCGTTGTATCGGCGCGCCGTGCGCGCGCTGCTGGACGCACAGCCCCACGTGCAGCTCTTCCAGCAGGGCGTGGAAGACCTCATCGTCGAGGGCGGTCGCGTCACGGGCGTCGTCACCCAGTCAGGCCTCCGCTTCCACGCCCGGGCCGTCGTGCTCACGGTTGGGACCTTCCTCGCGGGCCGAATTCACGTCGGGCTGACCAACCACTCCGGCGGCCGTGCGGGCGATCCCGCGTCCATCGGCCTCGCGGCGCGCCTGCGGGAACTGCCCTTCACGGTCGGCCGCCTGAAGACCGGCACACCGCCCCGCATCGACGCGCGCTCGGTGGATTTCAGCGTGATGACAGTCCAGCACGGCGACACGCCCGAGCCCGTCTTCTCTTTCCTCGGCCGCCGCGCCGATCACCCACGCCAGGTGCCCTGCCACCTCACGCGCACCACGGCCGCGACCCACGAGCTGATCCGCAACGCGCTGGACCGGTCGCCGATGTACACCGGCGTCATCGAGGGGGTGGGACCCCGCTACTGCCCGTCGGTGGAGGACAAGGTCGTCCGCTTCGCCGACAAGGACTCCCACCAGATCTTCGTCGAGCCGGAGGGCCTCGATTCCAACGAGCTGTATCCCAACGGCATCTCCACCAGCCTGCCATTCGATGTGCAGCAGGCCTTCGTCCGCACGATCCCCGGCTTCGAGAACGCCCACCTCACGCGCCCTGGCTACGCCATCGAGTACGACTTCTTCGATCCGCGCGGGCTGAAGGCCACGCTGGAAACCCGGAGCCTCGCCGGCCTCTGGTTCGCCGGCCAGATCAACGGCACCACCGGTTACGAGGAGGCCGCGGCCCAGGGGTTGGTCGCCGGCATCAACGCCGGTCTCGCGGCAAAGGGAGACGAGCGCTGGTCACCCCGCCGGGACGAGGCCTATCTCGGCGTGCTCGTCGACGACCTGATCACCCGCGGCACCACCGAGCCCTACCGCATGTTCACCAGCCGCGCCGAGCACCGGCTGCTGCTCCGGGAAGACAACGCCGACGCGCGCCTCACACCCACGGGCCGGCGCCTGGGCCTGGTGGACGAGCGGCGCTGGCAGGTCTTCAGCACCAAGCAGGACGCCATTGCCGCCGAGCGTACGCGTCTCGAAGCGATCGTCATCCAGCCCGCCGACGCGCCACTGGTGCCACCCTTGCGCCGGGAGCAGCGCGCGCTGGAACTGCTGAAGCGCCCGGACGTGGACTACGCGTGGCTTACCGGACTCGACAAGGTAGGCCTGCGAACCACCGGACCGGAGGAATACCCGGAGTTCTCGGAGCAGGTCGACGCCCAGGTGGCGATCGAGACCCGCTACGCCGGCTACGTGCAGCGCCAGCAGGCCGAGATCGAGCGCAGCCGTGGCACCGACGAGCTGCCGTTGCCCGCCGACCTGGACTACGCGGCCATCCACGGCCTCTCCCACGAGATCCGCCAGAAGCTCAACCACCAGCGTCCGTCCACGGTAGGGCAGGCGTCGCGTATTCCCGGCATCACGCCGGTGGCGGTGTCGCTGTTGCTCGTCCACCTGCAGAAGCGGCGCCGGCGGGCGGCGATCAGCGGGTGATCTACCGGGCCGTGCGAGCCCGCAGGCACTGCCTTGCACTGCTGGTGGTGCTGCTCGCCGCCTGCAGCCGCCCCGGCGAGGAAGCCCCGGTGCCCGTGCCCCAGGCCGTCGCGGTCGGTGGCGCGAGTGGCACCGAGCTGGCCGCCAGGCAGATCCTCCGTGCGGCGAACGGCGCCGAGCCCGAGACGCTTGATCCCCATCGCGCCACGGGCGTCACCGCCTCGAACATCCTGCGGGATGTCTTCGAGGGCTTGGTCACTGAGGCGGCGGACGGCAGCTTGATACCCGGCGCCGCCGAGAGCTGGACCGTCAGCGACGACGGCCGCACGTACAACTTCACGCTGCGCGCCAACGGCCGATGGAGCAATGGCGACCCGGTGACCGCGGAGGATTTCGCCTCCGGCCTGCGCCGCAGCGCCGACCCGAAGACGCTCTCCGAGTACTCGGCGATTCTGTACCCCATCGACAACGCCGACGCCGTGGTCAACGGCAGGTTGCCGCCGGACAAGCTGGGCGTGCGCGCCATCGACGACCGCACCCTGGAAATCCGGCTGCACTCAGCAACGCCGTACTTCGTCGGCCTGCTCACCCATTCCAGCACCTATGCGGTCCACCGGCCGTCCCTACAGAAGTTCGGCAGCAAGTTCGCCCGCGCCGGCAACCTGGTAGGCAACGGCGCCTTCCGTCTGGACGCCTGGGTGGTCCAGTCCCACATCCTGCTGACGCGGAACCCTTACTACTGGGACAACGTCCACACCACGCTCAACGAAGTCTGGTACTTCCCGGTGGAGAGCGCCGAGGCGGAGCTCAACCGCTACCGGGCTGGCGAGTTCGACCTGACCTACACGCTGCCCAACCGGCAGATCCCTTGGCTCCGCAAGAACCTGGCGCGGGAATTGCGCATCGCGCCGTATCTCGGCAGCTATGTGTACGGCTTCAACACCAGTCGACCACCCTTCAAGGACAACATCCCGCTCCGCAAGGCGCTGGCCATGGCGCTGGACCGGGACGTCATCGTCACCAAGGTGGGCGGCGCGGGCGAAATTGCGGCCTACGGCTGGGTGCCGCCGGTCACCGGGTACCAGGGCCAGTCGCCGGCGTGGGCCGCCTGGACCCAGGAGCAGCGGAATGTGGAAGCCCGGCGCCAGTACGCGCTGGCCGGCTACTCGTCGGAAAAGCCGCTCCGACTGGAGCTGTTCTACAACACGGAAAGCAACCACCGGCGCCTGGCCGTGGCCATGGCGGCCATGTGGCGGGATGTGCTCGGCGTCGAGACCGAGATCCTGAGCCAGGAGTGGCAAGTGTTCCTGCAGACCCGGCGGGCCAGGATCGACACCCAACTGTTCCGCTTCGGCTGGGTCGGCGACTATGACGATCCCTTCACCTTCGCCGAGATCCTGCAAACAACCCACGGCATGAACGACATGGCCTACAGCAACCCGCGCTACGACGCGCTGGTGGAGCGGGCCTCCCGGGAGGGTGACGCGGCGGCGCGTATGGCGATGCTGGAGGAAGCGGAGCGGATCATGCTGGACGACATGCCCGTGCTGCCCATCTACTTCTACGTCACCAAGCGCGTGATCAAGCCTTGGGTGGCGGGCTACGAGGACAACATCCTGGACCACCACAACAGCCGCTTCGTCCGCATCCTAAGGCACTGACCCGTGCTGCGCCTCATCCTCCGCCGTCTGCTCGAATCAATCCCGACGCTGCTCATCCTGATCGCCGTCACGTTCTTCATGATGCGGATGGCGCCCGGCGGCCCGTTCGACACGGAAAAGCGCCTGGCGCCGGAGATCGAGGCGAACCTGCGGGCGGCCTATCACCTGGACGAGCCGCTGTACCAGCAGTTTGGCCGCTACCTGTGGAACCTGGCCCGGGGCGACTTCGGCCCGTCCTTCCAGTACCGGGACCGTACGGTCACCGAGCTGATCGCCAGCGGCTTCCCCGTGTCGCTGCAGCTGGGCGGACTGGCCATGCTGATTGCGGTGCTGGCCGGCGTTTCCCTGGGCAGCCTCGCGGCCTTGCGCCAGAACAAGCCCGCCGACTACGGCACCATGGCCATGGCGATGACGGGCATCTCCGTGCCCAACTTCGTGGTCGGGCCGCTGCTGGTACTGGTCTTCGCGGTGTACCTCGGCTGGCTGCCCGCGGGTGGCCTGGGTGAAGGCTCTGCCGCGGCCGGCGGCTGGAGGAATCTGGTGCTGCCGGTGTTCACCCTGGCGCTCACCCAGGTGGCCTACATTGCGCGGCTCACCCGCGGCAGCATGATCGAGGTCCTGCGCAGCAACTTCATCCGCACCGCAAGAGCGCAAGGACTCTCCACCGGCACTATCCTGCTCCGCCACGCCCTCAAGCCCGCGCTCATCCCCGTGATTTCCTACGTGGGCCCCGCGACTGCCGGTTTGATCACGGGCTCCGTGGTCATCGAAACAATCTTCGATCTGCCCGGCCTGGGCCGCTATTTTGTTACCGGCGCTCTGAACCGGGACTACACGTTGGTGCTCTGGATCGTGGTCTTCTACGGCGCGCTGATCATCCTGTGCAATTTCCTCGTGGACCTGATCTACGGCTGGCTCGACCCGAGGTCACGCGAATGAGCGCTGTCGGAGCGCCAGTAGGTGCGGCTTCAGCCGCGATCCCGCCTCCGGCGGCCCCCCGCAGCCTCTGGTCCGACGCCTGGTCCACGCTCCGCCAGAACAGGGCCGCGATGGCGGCGGCCGTCATACTGGGGCTGCTCGTGCTGCTCGTAGTCCTGGGCCCGTCGCTCAGCGCCTACCGCTTCGACAAGCCGAACTGGGACGAGATCGCGTTGCCGCCGCTGACCGGCGGCCACCTGTTCGGCACCGACTCCCTCGGCCGCGACCTGTTCACCCGCACGCTGCAGGGGGGGCGGTTGTCACTGCTGGTGGGCATCGCCTCCACGCTGGTGAGCCTGGTGGTCGGCATCGCCTGGGGTGCCACCGCCGGCTTCCTCGGCGGCCGGGTCGACCGGGTGATGATGCGCATCGTCGACATCCTCTACGCGCTGCCCTTCATGTTCCTCGTGATCCTGCTGATGGTGCTGTTTGGCCGGAACATCCTGCTGATCTTCGTAGCCATCGGCGCGATCAACTGGCTGGACATGGCGCGCATCGTGCGCGGTCAGACGCTGGGCCTTAAGCAGCGGGAGTTCATCGAGGCCGCCCGGGTGTCCGGCGTCCGCACCGGCGCGATCATCCGCCGGCACATCGTGCCGAACCTGCTGGGCGTGGTGGTGATCTACGTGACGCTGACGATCCCCCAGGTAATCCTCGTCGAGTCCTTCCTGAGCTTCCTCGGCCTGGGCGTGCAGGAACCAATGACGTCCTGGGGCGTGATGGTGAGCGACGGCTCCATGGAGATGGAGAACGCGCCCTGGATGCTGGTCTTTCCGGCGGCGTTCCTGGCGGTCACGCTGTTCTGCTTCAACTACCTGGGTGACGGCCTGCGGGACGCGCTGGACCCCCGGGACCGGAGCGGGCGTTGAGCGCGTCGCTCCTCGAGGTCACCGACTTGAACGTGTCCTTCGATACGCGGGACGGGCCGGTGCACGCGGTGAAGGGCCTCAGCTTCCGCCTGGCCCCCGGCGAGGTGCTGGGCATCGTGGGCGAGTCGGGCTCCGGGAAAACCCAGGCGGCCATGGCGCTGATGGGGCTGATGGCGGACAACGGCCGCGTGAGCGGCAACATCCGCTTCGAGGGTAGCGAACTGGTGGGCCTGCGCGAATCGGCCATGAGCGAAATCCGCGGCGCGCGGATCGCCATGGTGTTCCAGGACCCGATGACGTCCCTAAACCCCTACCTGACGATCGGCGCCCAGATGGGGCTGGTACTGAATCGGCACCGGGGCCTCACGGGTGACGCCGCGAGGGCCGAGTGCCTGAAGCTGCTGGACGCCGTGCACATCACTGACCCCGAGTCGCGACTCCGCATGTATCCGCACGAGCTTTCGGGCGGCATGCGCCAGCGGGTGATGATCGCCACGGCGCTGCTGTGCCAGCCCGCGCTGCTGATCGCGGACGAACCGACCACGGCGCTGGACGTGACCGTACAGGCGCAGATCCTGGCGATGATGGCGGAGCTGTGCGAGACCTTCGGCACCGCGATCCTGCTGATCACCCACGATCTGGGCGTGGCGGCCGGCACCTGCGACCGGCTGCTGGTGATGAAGAACGGCGAGTGCCTGGAGCAGGGACCCATTGACGACTGCTTCCACAATCCAAAGACCGCGTATGCGCGTGAACTGCTGGCGGCCGTGCCAAGACTGGACGCGGAGCCGGTGCGGGCCAAACCACCGACAGCGGGACCGATCGTGACGATCGACGACCTGAAGGTGCACTACCCCGTAGCCCAGCCTGGACTGTTCAGCGCGCCCAAAATCCTTCGGGCGCTGGACGGCGTGTCGCTGGATCTCCAACCGGGGGAAACCCTGGGCGTGGTCGGCGAGTCCGGGTCCGGCAAGTCAACGCTCGCCCGAGCGGTACTGCGGCTCGTGAAGCCCACCGGCGGCCGCGTGTGCCTGCTGGGCCGGGAGCTCGCGCGAATGCCCGAGTACGAGGTGCGGCCGTCCCGACGGGACATGCAGCTGGTGTTCCAGGATCCGCTCGCGGCGCTGGACCCGAGGATGACGATCGGCGAGATCATCGGCGAACCGCTGGAAGCGTTCGAGCCCGGCTTGACGGCGGCCGACCTGACCGCGCGGGTGAGCGAAGCGATGGTCCAGGTGGGCCTGGAGCCCGAGTGGCGCAACCGCTATCCGCACCAGTTCTCCGGCGGCCAGTGTCAGCGGGTCGGGATTTCCCGGGCGCTGATCCTGAAACCGAAGCTGCTGGTGTGTGACGAGGCGGTGAGTGCGCTGGATGTGACGATCCAGGCGCAGATCGTGTCGCTCCTGCTGGAGTTGCAGGGGCGATTGGGCCTCGCGCTCATCTTCATTTCCCACGACCTGGCGGTGGTGCGGCGCCTGTCGCACCGGGTGCTGGTGATGTACCTGGGGAAGGTGGTGGAGCTGTCGGATGCGGAGGAGCTGTATCGGGCGCCGAAGCATCCCTACACGCGGGCGTTGATGGCGGCGGTGCCGATTCCGGATCCGCGGCTGGAGAAGGCGAGGGTGAAGGCGTTGGCAAGGGGCCTGGTTACCGGTGAAGCGCCGTCGCCGCTGGCGGCACCGGGCGGGTGTGCGTTCAGGACGCGGTGCGGGTTTGCGGTGGAGAGGTGTGGGCGGGAGGAGCCGCCGCTGATTGAGCTGGGGTCGTCGCGGGTGGCTTGTTGGAGAGTGGGGGAAGTCCCATGAAAGCACTTTTGGTTATTGCTCTTTTCTACACTGCGGCCAGCCTGCTCCACTTCACCCACAACGCCGAGTTCCTGGCTGACTACCCCAACCTGCCGGCGTCGTTCACCCGCGTGGGTGTCTACGGCGCCTGGCTCGCGGTCACGGCGATAGGCGCTCTCGGTTACGCGATGCTGCGAATCGGGTGGAAGGTGGCAGGACTGCTGCTGCTGGCGGCATACGCTGCCTTCGGCCTCGACGGCCTGGCCCACTACAGCCTCGCACCATTCTCGGCCCACACGGGCATGATGAACTTCACGATACTGTTCGAGGTGGCCATGGCGCTGCTCCTGCTGGGCGTCGTCGGCCGTGGTCTTGTTGCCATCAACCGGGAACGCCACTCATGACGGATTCAGCCACCGCAACGAATCACGATCTGGTCATCGAGCGCGTCATCAACGCGACGCCCGACAAGCTCTTCCGTGCGTGGACGGAGCCGGCGCTGCTCCGGCAATGGTTCTGCCCGAAGCCCTGGCAGGTGACCGTGGCCGAGACCGACGCCAGGGCGGGCGGTTCCAGCCTGATTGTGATGCACGGGCCGAACGGCGAGGAAATGCCGAACCGTGGCGTGTATCTCGAGGTGGTGAAGGACCGGCGCATTGTGGCCACCGACGCTTACACGACGGCGTGGGAGCCATCAGAGAAGCCGTTCATGACGGTCATTGTCACCTTCGAGCCGCTGGCCGATGGACAGACGAAATACACCGCCTGTGCCCGGCACTGGACGGCCGAGGACAAGCAGACCCACGTGGAGATGGGCTTTCACAAAGGCTGGGGCCTGGCGACGAATCAGCTGGAGGAGCTGGTCGCGCGGATGTAGCTTGGCGCGCCGCTCAGCTGGGATCCGATGGATGATTTACCCCGTCGGTCGTCCGGACATCGGGAATATCAAACGGGTTGACCCCCTCGAGGCAGGCCACGTTGTAGGCGTATTGGTGCGGGTTCGAGCGGCGCTGGTGGTGCGTGTAGATGCCGCAGACTCGGCAGAAGTAGTGCCGGGCTGTCATCGTGTTGAACTGGTACAGACATAGCGCTTCTTCGCCTTTCACTACGCGCAGTGATGCCAGCGGCACAGACCCTACGATGGCGCCCTTGCGGCGGCAAATCGAACAACTGCAGCGGCGCGGGTCGACGATGCCTTCCGGAAGGTCTAACTCCAGCACCACGGCACCGCAGTGGCAGCTCGCGAGGTGCTTGGGAAGGATCGCTGTCGTGCCGACCCGCTTGAGGCCAAAATCGTAGCGGAACGGCACGCAGCCACCGGGCAGGTCCCTCCCCGGACCGGTCTGCACGAATCCAAGTCGCTGGTAGAACCCGACGGCGTTGGTCGATGAGTTCACCAGAATCGCCGAACGTGGGGACCGTTCGCGGCAGCCGGCCAGGATTGCCGTCACCAGCTGGCGGCCAATGCCACGACCCTGATGTTCCGGCGCGACGAAGCAGTTGGACAGGTTCCAGAACTCCTTCACCAGCGCCACGCCGGCGATTTGTGCCGATTCCACCCACTTGAGGTGCAGTGACTCGGACGGTTGCTGTTGCCACCAGGTCAGGCTCTGGTCGATGTCGTCGATTAGAAACGCCGCCTCGTCCTCGGATTTGGCGACAGAGTCGCGCACGGCGGCGGCGATGAGCGCACGGATCGCCGGCATGTCTGTTGCCTCGACGGGGGACAAAGGCATCGCATCGCGGCGGTCGCCGCTCCTACAGTGCTCGCTTACGGCACCACCACATCAAACGTTGCGTCCACCCGGTTCTCGAAGCTGATCTCGCCCGGCACGTAGTTGGCGGCCGCGCCCGAATCCATCTTCGCCATGGCGGACACGCGCATCTCCTGCATCGGCATCGGCGGGCGGGGATTGGAGCCGCTGGCCACCACGGTGCGCACGGCACCGAGCCTCACCCCCAGGCTTAAGGCAATGCGCTCCGCGTTCGCCTTGGCGTCCGCCGTGGCGGCGGCGAGCGCGTCGCGGTTCAGTTCCTTGGCCTTGCTGCTGTCGAGCTGGGGCGGGGAGACCTCGTTCACGCCCGCGTCGATGGCGCCCTCGATAACGTTGCCCAACTTGTCCAGATCGTTGATTTCCACCTGCAGCTGCCGCTGCACGAAGTACCCGGTGAAGACCTGCTTGTTCTCCTTTTCGTCCCACCGGTATTCCGGCTGGATCGTCAGACCGGACGTGCGGATCTTGTTCTCCTTGATGCCCAGCTTGGTGCAGAGCGCCAGGAAGGCCTTCGACACGCGCACGGTGTCGTCCCGGGCCACCTGCATGCTCGCGTCCCGGCGCTGGACGGCCAGCGTCAGCCGGGCGATGTCGGGCGTCGCGTCCACCGTGCCGGTGCCGGCCACGGAAATGGTGCGGGGCATCTCGTCGTGCTCGTCGGCTTCAGGATCGGACCGGGCCAGGGCCGGAACGGTCAGCGCGACCGCGCCGGCCAGCAACCACAGTGCCGGGGATAAAAGTGCCGGTAAGGGCCGGTTCGCGTTGATTCTCATGGCAGGGACTCCTGACTGGTCTGGAATTCCAGACGTCCTCTGACTACCATAGCGGCCCTCCCGATCCCCATCAATCACGCCCGCTCATATATAAGCAGTCAGGTCTATGCAGCACACCCGGTCGGCCGCTCTTCTCAGTCTCGCCCTGGTGGTTGGCATTGCCACTGCCCCGGCGCGGGCCCAGGACAGCGCCCCTGCAGCGGGCGACGCCACGGGTGATTCGAGGCGCGGCGCGGTACTCTCAGACACCTGCATGGGCTGCCACGGGATCCCCGGGTACCGGAACGCCTACCCCTCCTTCCGGGTGCCCAAGCTCGGCGGCCAGCACCCCGAATACATCGTCATTGCACTCCAGGGTTACAAGGCCCAGATCCGGCCCCACAAGACGATGCACGCCCAGGCGATTTCCCTGTCCGACCAGGACATGAAGGACATCGCTGCATTCTTCGCCAGTGAGGGCGAGATCCAGAAGGCCGCGGCCCCGGTCGGAACCGCACCGGAGAAGGCCTCCACCTGCGTCGCCTGCCACGGCGAGGGCGGCATCAGCGTCGCCACCAACTGGCCGTCCCTGGCCGGTCAGCACAAGGACTACCTGGAGCACGCGATCATCGAGTACAAGTCCGGTGCCCGCAAGGACCCCGTGATGGGCAGCATGGCCGTCGCGCTCACGCCCGCAGAGATTCACGAACTGGCCGCTTATTTCGCGTCCCAGTCAGGCCTCTTCTCGGTGCACTACACCACCGCCGGGGCCAAGACCGCCAACGCCCAATAGGCATCAAGCGCGCGTCAAGCAATCCCACCGGAGCAGTCCGGCCACAGTCTTTCAGGAGCGGCGCCATGGAAACCTTCAGAGCGCTGCGCGTGCATCAGGACGACGGCAAGATCGTCCCGCGCGTGGATACGCTAACCCTCGACGACCTCTCGCCCGGCAACGTCGTCATCCGCGGCGACTACTCCAGCATCAACTACAAGGACGCCCTCGCCACCACCGGCAAGGGCCGCATCCTGCGCCGCTACCCGCTGGTGGCAGGCGTGGACATCGCCGGCACGGTCGTCACCTCCGGCGACGCGCGTTACAAGCCCGGTGACCTCGTGGCCGTGCACGGCTGCGGACTCAGCGAGACCCACGACGGCGGCTTTGCGGAGTACGCCCGGGTGCCGGGTGACTGGGTGAACAAGCTGCCCGCCGGAATCGACGCCCGCACCGCCATGGGCCTCGGCACAGCCGGCTTCACGGCCGCGCTCGCCATCCACCGCCTGGAGCAGAACGGCCAGGTGCCGGAGCTGGGACCGATCGCCGTCACCGGCGCCACGGGCGGCGTCGGCAGCGTGGCCATCGCGCTGCTCGCCGGCCTGAGCTTCAAGGTCACCGCGGTCACCAGCAAGGCCACCGCCGACGGTTACCTTAAGGGTCTCGGCGCCAGCGAGATCTTTCATCTCAGGGGCCGGGAATTGGGCACCAAGCCGCTCGAGAAGGCCCTCTGGGGTGGGGCCGTGGACAACCTGGGCGGCGCCACGCTGGCCTGGCTCACCCGCACGGTCTTGCCCTACGGCAACATCGCCAGCATCGGCCTGGCCCAGGGGCCGGAGCTCAACACCACCGTGATGCCGTTCATCCTGCGGGGCGTCAGCCTGCTCGGCATCAATTCCGTCGAGGTACCCCAGACCCTGCGCGCCGAAGTCTGGCGCCGCCTCGCCGGCGACCTGAAGCCGGCCAATCTCGACCGCATCGTCGGCCGCGAAGTGTCGCTGGACCAGGTGCTCGGCGTGGTGGACGGCTGGGTTGACGGTGCCATCACGGGCCGTTGCCTGGTCCGCCTGCGGTAGCATCCTTGGTTATAGTGGAAGACCTCCTGCGCCAGGGATTGCCGGAACTCGGCATACGGGCGGACGAGGAACTGGTGGCTACCTTCGCCGGTTTCCTGCAGCTGCTGGCGCAATGGAACGAGAACATCAACCTGACGGCGATCCGGGAACCGGCAGCGATGGTTACGCTGCACATCCTGGATTCGCTGACGGCCCGGCCTTTCCTCCAGGGCGGGCGCATCGTGGACGTGGGTTGCGGGGCGGGGCTGCCGGGAATTCCACTGGCGCTGACCGAGCCGGACAGGCACTTCACGCTGGTGGATTCCACCCTGAAGAAGATCCGCTTCGTGCGCCAGGCCATCGCCGACCTCGAGCTGGCCAATGCCGAAGCCTTACACGCGAGGATAGAGGACCTTGACCCCGTGGCCCTGTACGACACCGTCATCTGCCGGGCCCTGGCGCCGTTGCCGGAATTTGTCCTCCACGCCGGTCGGGCCGTGGCGCGAGGCGGCCAGTTGTTGGCCATGAAGGGCAAGCTGCCGGCGGACGAGATCGCGGCGTTGCCCCGGGGCTGGCGCGTGGCTGAAGTGGCGCGGGTGCGCATCCCCGGCGTGGACGCGGAACGCCACTTGATCCGTATTGTGCGCGGCTCCGGAAAAGCGGCATGAGTCGCGTCATCGCCGTCACCAACCAGAAGGGCGGGGTGGGCAAGACCACAACTTCGGTCAACCTGGCCGCGTCGCTCGCCGAGCTCGGCAAGCGCGTGCTGCTGGTGGACCTGGATCCCCAGGGCAATGCGACCACCGGCTGCGGCATTGACAAGCAGGCGCTCGAGTCCACCACCTGCGAGGTGCTGCTGGGCGAATCCCAGGCGCTGGACACCATCGTCTCCGTGACGAATGCCGGCTTCGCGCTGCTGCCGGCCAACTCGGACCTGACGGCCGCGGAGGTGCGGCTGTTGCAGGAAATCGGCCGGGAAATGCGGCTGCGCAAGGCGCTGGAGCCGGTGAAAGGGCTGTACGACTACATCCTCATCGACTGCCCGCCCACCATCAACATGCTCACGCTGAACGCGCTCACTGCCGCCGACGGCGTGCTGATCCCGATCCAGTGTGAGTACTACGCGCTCGAGGGGCTGTCGTCGCTGCTCGAGACGGTGAAGCAGGTGCGGAACACGGTGAACCCGGCGCTCAACATCGAGGGTCTGCTGCGCACCATGTTCGATCCGCGAAACCGGCTGGCCATGGATGTGTCCGCGGAGCTGGTGAAGCTGTTCCGGGACAAGGTCTACAACACCGTGATCCCGCGCAACGTGCGCCTGGCCGAGGCGCCGAGCTTCGGCCTGCCGGCGCTCCAGCACGACAAGGGTTCCCGCGGCGCCCAGGCCTACCTTGAGCTGGCCGCCGAGGTGCTGCGCGGCCCGGTGGGTGATGCGGCGCCTGCAGAATCCGGGGCCCCGGTTTCTGCCTGATCGGGCTCCGATCAATCAAGCCGGATCAATCAAGCTAGAATGCCCGCCTTACCGGGCGGCAGTTGAATACCCAATGGTGGCAAAACGTACCGGCCTTGGTCGCGGCCTTGAGGCCCTGCTCGGCACCCCGATTGCCCTCACGGCCGACCCGGCGGCAATGCCCGCACCCGGCCGGCCGGCCGGCGAGAGCCTGGCCACCCTCGACGTGGATCTGCTGGTCCGGGGCGCTTACCAGCCCCGCCTCGACATGCACCTCGAGTCGCTGGAGGACCTGGCCGCATCCATCCGGGCCCAGGGCGTGATCCAGCCCATCGTTGTCCGGCCCCTGGCCGACCGGGGGCCCGGCGGCGCCCCCCGCTACGAAATTATCGCCGGCGAGCGCCGGTGGCGGGCGGCCCAGATGGCGGGTCTCCAGGCCGTACCGGTCGTGATCCGGGAGATCCCCGACTCCTCCGCCATTGCCATGGCGCTGATCGAGAACATCCAGCGGGAGAATCTGAGCCCGCTGGAGGAGGCGCTGGCGATCCGCCGGCTCATCGATGAGTTCGGCCTGACCCACGAGGAGGCCGCCGAGGCCATCGGCCGGTCCCGGGTGGCCGTTTCGAACCTGCTCCGGCTGATGCAGCTGGGTGAACCGGCCCGGGAACTTTTACAGAAGCGGGCCATCGAGATGGGCCACGCCCGGGCGTTGCTGGGCCTTACAGACCCCCGGATGCAGGCCGAAGTGGCCCGGCTGGTGGCCACCAAGGGCCTGTCGGTCCGGGAAACCGAGCGGCTGGTGAAGCGCATGCTGGAAGGGCCTTCCCGGCCGGATGGTCGCCCGGAGGGCCGCGCGGCCGGCGACGAAGCGGGGCGGTCCACGGACCCGGATGTCCGGCGCCTCGAGAACGAACTGGCGGAAAAACTGGGCGCCCGCGTCGCCATCCAGCACGGCCGCGGCGGCAAGGGCAAGCTGGTGGTGGCTTACAACAGCATCGACGAGCTCGAAGGCATTCTCGGCCACATAACGTAAATGGGGACATGCCTAATTTGGCGCTGCGCTACTTGGGGCATCGCCAAATTAGGCATGTCCCCATTTACGTTTCTCTTTGCGCCGCATAGAATGCCGCGGCTAAGCGGTGTGGAATGCCCGTCCCACGGGACACGATGCCATGATCGGCCTTCGTAGCCGGGCAATCCGCACGGTCCTCCGGTGGCAGCTGATGGCCACCGCTGCCCTCGCAGTCATCTCCGCACTGGCCGCTGGCCGGCACGGTGCCTTGTCCGCGGTATTGGGTGGTCTGGTCAGCTTCGTCGCCGGGCTTGGCTTTGCCACGGTGGCGTCCGCGTCCAGGAAGGATTCCGCCGGATTGGCGATGCTCGCCGCGCTCCGGGCTGAGGCGTTCAAGGTCGTCTTGATCGTCCTGCTGCTCTGGATCGTGCTGACCATCTACAAAAATGTGGTGATCGTGGCCTTCATCGGCACGTTCATCGCAACAACGACCGTATTCGCTCTCGCGCTGTTCGTCCGGGAATAACCAGGCAAGAAGCTTTCGACATGTCCGCCGCAGAAGCACTGACCCCGACGGCCTATATCAGCCACCACCTTAAGTTCTTCGCGGAACCGGTTGGTTCCGGCGGCTTCATGACGATCCATGTGGATTCGCTGATCGTCTCGGTGTTGCTGGGCGTGGTGGGCATCGGCGTGATCTGGTGGATAGGCCGCGGCGCCACCGCTGGGGTGCCGAACAAGCGCCAGGCCTTCGTCGAACTGCTCTTCGACTTCGTGGATGAGCAGGTACGCGGCATCTTCCACGGTGACCCGAACAAGTTCGTCGCGCCCGCTGCCCTCACCGTCTTCCTCTGGGTGCTGCTGATGAACGCCACGGCGTTCCTGCCCATCGACATCACCGCCGCGGGGCTCCGCGCCGCAGGCGCGGACGAGTTCCGCATCACGCCCACCGCCGACGTCAACACCACCTTTGCGCTGGCGCTGTCGGTCTGGCTGCTGATGATCTGGTTCTCGATCAAGGTGAAAGGGCTCGGCGGCTGGATCCACGAACTGTTCTGCACGCCCTTTGGTTCCAACCCCGTGCTCTGGCTGTTCAATTTCCTGTTCAACCTGGTCGAGCTGATCTCCAAGCCGCTGTCCCACGCGCTGCGGTTATTCGGCAATCTCTACGCCGGCGAAATCATCTTCCTGCTGCTCGGGATGTGGGCCGCCACCGGGCTCGTCGGCGCCGCTGGCGGTGCCGTGCTGGGCCTCGGTTGGGCGATCTTCCACCTGCTGATCGTGCCCCTGCAGGCCTACATCTTCATGATGCTGACCATCGTCTACATCTCGATGGCCCACGAGTCTCACTAACCAGAAACCCAACCACCACACGTACTTCCCGCTGAGAGAAAAAAGGACACCACAATGGACACAGTTCAGTACCTCGCCATGATCCAGGCCTACACGGGCATTGGCATCGGCCTAATGATCGGCCTCGGCGCCGCCGGCGCCTGCATCGGCGTGGGCATCATGTGCAGCCGCTTCCTTGAAGGCGCCGCCCGCCAGCCGGAGCTGGCCCCGATGCTGCAGGCCAAGGTCTTCCTGCTCCTCGGACTCATCGACGCGTCCTTCATCATCGGCGTCGGTCTCGCCATGCTCTTTGCCTTCGGCAATCCGCTACTCGCTGTCGTCAACGGCGGCTAAGGCACCGCATCGCGGGGACCGAAATGAGTATCAATCTCACGCTATTCGCCCAGGGCATTACCTTCTTCGCCTTCATCTGGTTCACGGTGAAGTTCGTGTGGCCGCCAATTTTGGCTGCCATCGAGGAACGCCGCACCAAGATCGCCGACGGCCTCGCGGCTGCCGACAAGGGCGCACGCTCCCTGGAAGACGCCCAGGCGAAGATCACGGTGATTGTGGAAGAGGCGCGTGGTCAGGCCCGCTCGATCCTCGACCAGGCCCAGACCCGCGCCAACGGCATGGTAGACGAGGCCAGGACGGGTGCGACCCAGGAGCGCGAGCGCATCCTGCAGTCGGCCCAGGCCGACATCGACCAGCAGATCAACCGGGCCCGGGACGAACTGCGGGGCCAGGTGGCCGCTATTACGGTGGCCGGCGCCGAGAAGATCCTGGCGCGGGAAATCGATCCCCGCGCCCACCAGGATCTGCTCGATAAACTTGCTGCGCAGATCTAGAGCACGACAGCCATGGCCGACAACGGCACCACCGCACGACCCTACGCCCAGGCAGTCTTCGAGATTGCCCGCACGGACAACCAGCTGGGCGACTGGTCCCGCTTCCTGAAGGTCGCGGCAGAAATCGCCGCGTCGCCGGATGTGGCACGCCTCCTGTCCGCGCCCGGAGCCGACGGTCATGCCGTGGCCACAGCCATTGCGGACATCTGCGGCGAAAAGCTCGGCAGTCTCGCCCTGCTGAAGGACGGTCCGAAGTCGGTCGGCGCGGGCTTCCTGCGCGTACTTGCCGAGAACTACCGGCTCCGCGTGCTGCCGGAGATTCTGGCCCGCTTCGAAGTGCTCAAGGCCGACGCCGAGCGCACCCTTGAGGTGGTGCTGACGTCCGCCTCCGACGTCAGCGACGCCCAGAAGCAGCGCATCATCGACTCCCTCAACAAGCGCTTTGGCCGCCAGGTCCATCTCACTGTGCATCTCGACCCGACGCTCATTGGCGGCGCGCGATTGCAGGTGGGCGATCGCGTCATCGACGGCACCGTCCGCACCAGCTTAGACAAACTCGCAACGGC
>JBDSWH010000170.1:0-23630 GCA_039926785.1 Gammaproteobacteria bacterium | reverse complement strand
GGTCTGCCACCAAAGTCGGCGGGACGCCGCCGCTCGACGGCGCCCCGCCGGTTTCTGGTCCCGTCGTCGCGGCTCAGCCGCCGCGCCGCGATACCCGGGCGCTGCGATGATCGAGGCGGTGGTTGATGCGATCGCCCTTCCGATCCAGGCGACCGTCAATCCGGTCGCCCCGGTGATCGAGGTGGTCGTTGGCGCGCTCACCGCGACGGTCCAGCCGCTCGTCGATACGATCGCCCTTCTGGTCGAGCCGCTCAGCGGCGAGATCCCGGCCCGCTTCCTCTGCGCGTCCCGCACGAACATCCAGCCGGTCGTCCAGCCGTTCCTCGATACGGTCGCCCCTTGCATCGAGGCGATCCGCCCGCGGATTCCCGTCAGCCAGGGCTGTCGTGCCAGTGCCCGTAATCAGTCCGCCACAGAGGACGGCCAGTAGGGTGGTTGGACGCATGATCTGTCTACTCCTGATGATTCCAGAGGGATGGGTGTCAGGTAGCAGAACGCCGGGCACACCCGACGGTTGACAGCAGCACGCCTTTGACAAAAGCCGACTTCCACGCCACAACTCGCCAGAACGGTCGCCGCTGAGGTAATTTCTCGATCATGCACACAGCTCTCCGGCTTGCCGCGCCGCTTCTCGTCCTGCTCGCCACCACCGGCGCCCGGGGTGAGGTTCCGGATGCCCTGGAGAACCTGGCGCCGACGGAACAGCGCGATGCTGCCGAAGAGCGCTACCAGAGCCTTATCGCCGAGGGCCGGAATGCCGACGCGGTCGTCGCCGCCCTGGACATCGTGACGCTGACCCGGCAGCTGGACGGCGCTGATAGCATCGAGCTGGCAAGTCCACTCACGAACCTGGCCACCGCCCAATTGCGCAACGGCAATCTCAAGGACGCGCAAGCCAGCTACGAGGCGGCCATCGCGCTGCTGGAAAAGCACGACGGATTCGTTTCTGCGCGCCTCATCAATCCGCTCGTGGGCCTCGGTGAGACCGGCGTGCGGAGCGAGCAATACCCGCTGGCGACCCAGGCCTACGAGCGGGCGCTCCGGATCAATCACGTGAACGAAGGCTTCTACAACCCGGATCAGACCAGGATTCGGGACGGCCTGACCGAGGGCTACCTGGGCCAGCAGGATCTCGAAAAAGCCAACTTCCACCAAGAGGCCCAGGTCTATGTCCAGCAGCGCAAGCTGGGCAAGGACAATCCGGCAATGGTCGCGCCGCTCACCAAGCTGGGTCGGTGGTATGCCCGGTCCAACCAGGTCGAGTCGGCCCGGCTCACGTACCAGACGGCGGCGCGACTCGTGCAGAGGTCCGGCGGCGAAGACTCGCCCGCAATGGTTGAACCGATGCTGGCCATTGCGGAAACCTATCGGCAACAGGCGCTGCTTCCTCCCGATCCGGAGTCCAACCAGTCCCCGGATACCCTGTTGCCTCTCTCCAGCATGATGCTGCGCAAGGCCCTGGCCATCGTGGACAAGCAGGACCCGCCGGCAACCGATCAACGCGCGCGGATCCTGGTGGCACTGGGTGACCTGTACATGATGTGGGGGAAGCAGAACACGGCCACCGACCGCTACAAGGAGGCCTGGGAAGCCCTGTCGTCACAGTCCGATCTCGTGGGAACGCGCGACAAGTACTTTGCGCAGCCCACCCGGATCATGGGTCCTGTGCCGCCGGCCATCATTCCCGCGCCATCGCGAAAGGAACCACCCCCGGCTTCGCAGGACCTCGAACCTGGCTACGTCGTGGTCCGGTTCGATGTGGACTCGCAGGGCAGGGTCTCCGGAGCGACAGTCATCGAGTCCGAGCCGGCCAACCTGCTGGAAGAGCGCGTGGCCGATACCGCGATGAAGACGCTCTACCGGCCCCGCTACGTGGATGGCGCCCCCACGGCCACCACAGGACTGGTCATCCGGCACGAATTCCGCTACGCGCCGAAGAAGCTGGAAAAGAAAGAGCAGAAACCCGCCGACGAAGGCGACAAGCCGCTGGAACAGCCCCAGTCCTGAGCCTGAGTGGGCTTAGAATACGCCATGCTCCAATTCGTCCTTCGCGCCTTGCTGCTCTGCTCCTTATGTCTCCCCGCGACGGCAGCGCTGCCGAGCCTGGACGACCTCGACGCCGTACTCCTGCGAAACGTGCGCAACGGGTTCGTGGACTACGACGGCATACGGGCCGACCCCGCGTTCGACCGCTTTGTCGCGGGCCTCGGCACCGCCGAACCGGCTGACCTCGACAATCCCGGCACCCGCCTGGCCTTCCTGATCAATGCCTACAACGCATTGGCGATCCGGGGCATCCTGGATGGCCGCTCGACCTCGTCACGGTTCGGCCGGCACCGCTACTTCAAGCGCCAGGAATTCACGCTACTCGGCCAGAAGACAAATCTCGAGAGTCTCAAACAAGGCGAGATCCTGCCGCTTGACGAACCCCGTGTGCACTTCGCGATCGTGGGCGGCTCCCTTTCCTGCCCGCGCCTTTCCAACCAGGCCTTCACGTCGGCAACGCTGGACGCCCAGCTGGACGCCGCCACACGGAACTTTGCCAATGACCCGACCCGGAACCGGTACGACGTGGAGCACCGGGTCGCTTTCCTGTCGAACGTCTTCGATTCGTACCAGGCCGACTTCGTCCGCGCCGCGGGTTCGGCCCAGAAGTACCTGGCACGTTATGTCAGCGATCCGGCGGCGGCCGACCTGCTGGCCCGGGACGGCTTCGAGGTTCGTTTCGTCGACGAGGACTGGGACCTGAACGGCGTCTACCGGGGCCGGCCGGACTGACCGCCGGCCGCCACCGTGCCAGGTTCACCAGTGTAAGGAACGGGCCCGCCGCACCGTCCAAGGCCGAGTGACCCACAGGAATCCGACATGCTGATCAGGAAGCCCACCGACTTCAAATCCTCAGAGATCACGCCAGAGCGCGTGTTTCTTGACCGCCGGATGCTGCTTCGGTCCGCAGGGTTCCTGGGTGCCAGTGCTCTCCTGTCCGAAGCCATGGCGGCCGCCGAGGATATTCCAGCGCAGTACAAGCGCCTCGCGGGGATCCGCAAGAGCCCGCTAAGCACCAAAGATGCCCACAACACCTTCGACGAGATTACGGGCTACAACAATTACTACGAATTCGGGACGGGCAAGACGGACCCGGCGGCAGAGTCCGGCCGGTTCAAGCCCAAGCCCTGGAAAGTAAAGGTCGACGGGGAGGCGGAGATAACCGGCACCTTCGACTACGACAGCATCGTGAAGCCCCATACGCTCGAGGAACGGATCTACCGGTTCCGCTGCGTCGAGGCGTGGTCAATGATCATTCCGTGGGTCGGCATCCCGCTGGGCGAGGTGCTGAAGCAATACAAGCCCACCTCGAAAGCCCACTACGTCGCGTTCGAAACCGTGGTTCGACCCGAAGAGATGCCTGGTCAGAAGTACCCGGTGCTTGACTGGCCTTATGTCGAGGGGCTGACGATGGCGGAAGCGATGCACCCCCTCACGTTGCTGGTCGTTGGCGTGTACGGCGTGGAACTGCCCAACCAGAATGGCGCGCCGCTTCGCCTGATCGTGCCCTGGAAATACGGCTTCAAAGGCATCAAGTCGATCGTCCGCATCAGTTTCACCGAGAAGCGGCCGCCAACCACCTGGAACCTGGCGGGACCGGACGAATACGGCTTCTACGCCAACGTCAACCCGAAGGTGGATCACCCCCGCTGGAGCCAGGCCACCGAACGGCGGGTATCGTCGGGCTTCGGCAGCCTGTTCGCCGCCCGCCAGGAGACGCTGCCCTTCAACGGCTACGCCGAGCAGGTCGCGTCGCTTTATCAGGGCCTCGATCTCGTCAAGAATTTCTGAATTGCGCTCAGGGATTCTCGCAAGTCGATGGTCAGTCCGCGGCAAATCCGCCTCTACTGGCGGCCCCTCGCTCACGTGGCCTGCGCGCTGCCACTGGTCTACCTGATCCTCCAGCTCGCCGAAGTGGGTGGCTTGCGGCTGGGCGCAAACCCGCAGCTCGTGATCAGGGACTTCCTCGGAGAGTGGGGACTACGGCTCCTGCTGGCGACGCTTGCCATGACGCCGCTGCGCTGGCTGACCGGCAAACCATGGCCCGTCCAGTTCCGCCGCCTGCTGGGCCTCTGGAGCTTTACCTACCTCGCCTTGCACTTCGTGACCTACTTTTTCCTCGACCGTTCATTCGACCTGCCGGTCATACTCGAGGACATCACGAAGCGGCCCTACATCACGATCGGCTTCGCTGCCTTTGTACTGATGATTCCGCTGGCGGTCACTTCCACAGCCGGCTGGCGACGGCGACTCGGCGCACGCTGGTTGCGCCTGCACAAGCTGGTCTACCTCATCGCCATTCTCGGCTGCTGGCACTTCTACTGGCTGGTGAAGAAAGACGTGCGGGAACCGCTCATCTACTGCGGTGTCCTGGCAGTTCTGCTGGGATTCCGCGTGTGGAAATCGCGGCAACGTGCGGCCGCAGCCACCGTGGAAGCCACCTCGTAGCCCGCGGCGTCAGGACGTGATGTTGTAGCCGCGCTCCTCGTGCAGGACGAGATCCAGGCCCTCGTTTTCTTCTTCAGCCGTCACGCGCAGTTCGCACACGAGGCCCGTCGCCTTCAGTAGTACCCAGGTCATGCCGGCGGACCATGCCGCTGTGGCGACCGTGCCGATCAACTGCACGGCCAGCTGGGCCAACACCGTGCGGTCGTCCGGGTGACCAATACCACCAAGGGCAGTGGCGCCGAACACGCCGGTGAGCAATGTGCCCATGATTCCACCGACACCATGCACCGGAAAGACATCCAGTGAATCATCGATGGCCAGCCGGCGCTTCAAATACTGGGTGGCCCAGAAGCACACGGTGCCCGCGAGCAGGCCAATGACAAGAGCGCCGCCGACGCCCACGTAACCCGAAGCCGGGGTGATGGTACCGAGCCCTGCAACCATCCCGGTGACGATGCCGAGGACGCTGGGTTTGCCAAACCGCAGCCACTCCTGAGCCATCCACGCCACGCAACCGGCAGCGGCGGCCGTATGCGTTACCAGCATGGCCATGCCCGCGGAACCATTGGCAGCGAGCGCACTGCCCGCATTGAACCCAAACCAGCCGACCCAGAGCATGCCGGCGCCCGTTACCGTCGCGGGGAGATTGTGCGGGGTCATGGCCTGGCTTGGGAAACCCCGCCGATTGCCGATGACCAGCGCCGCCACCAGTGCGGCGACACCCGCATTGATGTGCACGACGGAGCCGCCCGCGAAGTCGAGGAACTTCATCTGAGCCAGCCAGCCGCCACCCCAGACCCAGTGGGCCACGGGAATGTAGACCACCAACAGCCAGGAGGTGGTAAAGAGCAACATTGCACCAAAGCGCATGCGTTCGGCGAAAGCGCCAACCACCAGCGCAGGCGTAATGATGGCGAAGGTCAGCTGGAACATGGCGAACAGCGACTCCGGGATAGTGCCCGTGATGCTGTCCGGCGTAATGCCTGCGAGAAACCCTTTTGCAAGGCCTCCGATCCAGGCCTGGGCGCTACCACCGTCGCCGAACACCAGGCTGTAGCCCACCAGCACCCAGACGATGGAGGTCACCGCCGCAATGGCAAAGCACTGCATCAGCACCGAAAGCACATTGCGGCTTCGAACCAGGCCGCCGTAAAAGAGCGCCAGACCCGGCAGAGTCATGAACAGGACGAGCGCGGTTGCGCCGAGCAGCCACGCGGTATCACCGCTGTTGATCACGTCGATTCCCCCATTGCGGCCGGCCGTACCCCTACCGGCGGCCGGCGTCCCTAGAGGGCGTTGTCGCCCGTCTCTCCGGTTCGGATCCGCAAGGACTGATGCAGGTCAGTGACAAAGATCTTGCCGTCACCGACCTTGCCGGTGCGAGCGGCCGTCGTGATGGCCTCGACCACCCGCTCGACCAGGTCGTCGCTGACAGCAACTTCCACCTTGGACTTGGGCAGGAAGTCCACCACGTACTCGGCGCCACGGTACAACTCCGTGTGGCCACGCTGCCGCCCGAAGCCTTTCACCTCGGTAACCGTCATGCCGTTGACGCCGACCTCGGACAGCGCATTGCGCACGTCGTCGAGCCGGAAAGGTTTGATGATGGCGGTGATCAGCTTCATGGGCGTTCCCTGGTGGGTTGTCGTCGGAGGCGATTCTAGCGCTGATGGACCCACTGCAGGAGGGCGTTCTGGGCCTCGAGGCCGCCGCCCCAGGTCGCCTTTGGCCCGTTCACGACCATCACGACCACGTAGTCGGTTCCGGATGCGCTATGCACGAAGCCCGCAATCGCGGTCACGCCGTTGAGCGTGCCGGTCTTGAGGTGCATGTCACCGGCCAGTGGATCCCGGACAAATCGCTTGCGGGTGGTGCCATCGAGCCCGGCGATGGACAGCGACGCCTGAAATTCCGGCTGGAACGGGCTGGCATGCGCGGCGAGCAGAAGCTGGCCCAGGCTGGCGGCAGAAATGCGGGTATCTCGCGCCAATCCGGCGCCATTGCCCAAGCGAAGCTCGGGGAAGTTCAGCCCGTGGGCGGACAGAATGGCGAGCGTGGCTTTCTCGCCCTTTTCCAGGGTTCCCGGAGCGCCGAACCGTTCCGCGCCGAGGGTCAGGAATATCTGCCGGGTCATTACGTTGTTGCTGAACTTGTTGACCGACCGTATGACCTCGGCCAGCGGAGGCGACTCGAAGGTCAACAGCGGTGTCTTGCCGGCAGGCACCTGCCCCTGCCGGAAGGTGCCGGTAAGTCGGCCGCCCTGCTCTTCCCACAAACCGCGGAATGCGCCATAGGCGAATGTCGGCCCATCCAGCACAGAGCGCAGCAACTGGTACTCCTCACACTGGCTCGCCAGGGCACCCGAGAACGTGACGCGGGGCCGGGTTGGCGAACTGCCAACGACCATGCTGATGCCGCTCTTGCTCGAGCCACATCCGCCCCGGAACAACCGCATCTTGTTCTCGACCTCCAGGTTCGCCAGCACGGGATCCGACAGGATCTCGATCCGGCCGCTCGCCGCGTCGGGGCGAAAGGTGAAGTTCACGGCCTGGTAGTTGACCAGCAGCGCATCAGGCAGCGCGTTGTAGGCCCGGTAGGTCTGGCCATCGAACGCGCCCGGGTCGAGCTCTTCCCGGGCAAACCACGTGTTGTCAATGACCAGGTCGCCATCGATGACGCGCAGGCCGCGATTGCGCAGCTCGCGCTGGAGCAGCCAGAGGCGCTCGGTAATCAGGTAGGGGTCGCCATGCCCCTTCAGGAGGAGATCGCCGGTGAGCGTGCCACCCGCTATCCGGCCGTCCACGAAGACGTCGGTGCGCCACGTATACGCCGGCCCCAGTGCTTCCAGCGCCGAGAACGTGGTGACCAACTTGATGACCGAGGCCGGGTTGCGCGGCACGTCCGCGTTGAAGACCAGCAGTGGTTCGCCGGACCCGATCCGCTGGACAAAGGCGCTGACTGATGACGCCGGCAGGTTGCGCTGGACGAGCACCCGGTCGACGGTGGTGGGCAAGGTCGTTTGGGGTTCCGCCAGAGCCGACAGGCCAGACGCCAGCAGCAGGACGCACGCCGCAATCGAGGCCCGCATACCGACCCGTGTGCGGGCGCGTGTGCAGTGATTCCGTTCCCTGCAAGGCATGGCGCGGTGAGGATTCCCGGGTGATGCCGCGGAGCCCTTCCCCACGGCGCGCTGATTGTGCCGCAATGACGGCCAGCCGTCAGCGGCTGCCCAGGATTTCCCAGGTCGCGGCCACGGCTTCCCGGCGCAGCGCCACGTCGGGGCGAACGGCGACGGGGTGGCCAGCGAAGCGCAGCAATGGCAGGTCGTGCAGCGAATCCCCATAGGCAAAGACGTCACTGGCCGGCACCCCGAATTCCGCACAGAGACCGCTGACCAGCTCCCGCTTCCCGGCACCAAACGGATGCCTGAGCGGTGGCTCGGCCAGGAAGCGCCCGCCCACCGCCGCGCAAAGGGTGCCAATGGCGCGGGACACCCCCAACTCCCGCGCCAGCGCGTCGGCGACAAACTGCGGCGTACCCGACAGCAGCACCACGGTATCACCCACGGCTTGATGGCGACGCAGGCGCTCTACGCAGGGCGCAAACCACCACCGCGGCGCGGAACGTTGCACCCAACCGTCCACCAGGGCTTCCATGTCGGCGCAGCCGAGCCCCGCGAGGTACGCCTTGTTCTTCTTCCAGACTTGCCGGCCAAATTCCGGCCAGTACCGCGCGCCGAAACGGAGGCAGGCCATGAGCTGGGCCGGCTTGAGGACGCCTCGGCGCAAAAGGTGGGCGAACAGGCGCTTCTCGGTGCTGGCCCCCGCCACCAGCGTTCCGTCGACGTCGAAGACAGCCAGTGACAAGACGCGGCGTCAGCGCCCGGACGATTCCGGGCGGAGGAGGCTGCCAAGGATTGTGCGTCGTTCGATGTAGGCGAACTCGACGATCACGGGCAGGCCACGAACGAGGCAGAGCGCAACAGAAACCAGCACCAGCGCCTCGCCGACTGTGGTCCCGATCGCCCCGTAGGCCCTCCATAGCGCCGGTGCTGCGACTGGTAGAGGCTGCAGGAGCAGCAGCCAGCAGAACGTCGTCGCCTTGGTCACCGCATACAGCGCCCGCATGAAGCGGCCCGCCACGAGCCATTTGCCCAGTGGCGACTCCATCAGCGAGAACGGACTGGCTTGCCGGCCGAGCGTCTGGCTGGCCCGGATCGCGTCGACGATAGTCCCGCGCACCACGAAAACCAGCGGCACCCATACGGGCACCAATCCCAGGTGGGCGAGGACAATCCACATGGTGAGCTCAACGATGCGATCACCGGCAATGTCAAACATCGCGCCGAACTGGCTTGATTCCTGGCGCTTGCGAGCCACGTATCCGTCGATCCCGTCGGTCACGAACAAGAGGATGAGAAGCGGAACGTTGTAGAGCTGGAGCAGGCTGGGTGGCTGGTAGGCGACGATCACCACGACGATGAGCAGCAGCAGGCGGCTCAGGGTAATCAGGTTGGCCATGAGCGGATTATACGAGCGGGCGATGGATGTTCAGTTTTTTCATTCGGTCGGCCAGCGTGGACGGGCGTATGCCGAGCAGCTCCGCGGCCCCACCCTTCCCGGCAATGCGCCAGCGGGCCGCTTCCAGCGCAGCAACCAGATTGGCCCGCTGCCGATCCCGCATCTGGCACTCCGTGAAGATCGACCTGGCTTCGCCGGCGGATGGGTTGTCGGCCGGCAGGCCCCGGGTATCAGAAAATTCCGGAAGGGGATCGACGAGCGCTACGGGCAACGGGAGGTCCAGGCGCAATGCGTCGGCCGTGGAGAGGATCACTGCCCTCTCGATCACGTTCTTCAGTTCGCGCACGTTGCCCGGCCAGGCGTAGCGACGGAGGGCATCTGCCTGGGTCTGGGTCACCTGCGGACAGGGGCGACCGAATTCCCGGCATACCTGCTCCAGGAAATGCACGGCGAGTTGCACGACGTCGTCGCCCCGCCGACGCAAGGGTGGGACGTGCACGGGAAAGACGCTGAGCCGGTAGAACAGGTCCTCCCTGAACTCGCCGGCCTCGACAGCCTTCTCCAGATCCTTGTTGGTTGCGGCGATGACGCGCACGTCCGCCACACGGGTGCTGTCGTCGCCGACGCGCTCGAACTCCCGTTCCTGAAGAACCCGGAGCAGCTTCCCCTGCAGCGCCAGGGGAATTTCGCCGACCTCGTCCAGGAAAATCGTGCCGCCGTCCGCAAGCTGGAAACGCCCGACCCGGTCCCGGTGCGCGCCGGTGAAGGCGCCACGCACGTGGCCGAAGAATTCGCTCTCGAAGAGTTCGTCCGGGATTGACGCACAATTGACCTTTACGAGCGGACCGTTGGCGCGGCTGCTGCGCGAGTGAATGGCGTGGGCAACGAGTTCCTTGCCAGTGCCCGTTTCGCCCACGATGAGGACGTTCGCGGGAGTTTCCGCGACGGCCTCGATTCGCGCCAGCATGGCCTGAAGGGCGGGACTGGCGCCCACGATGCGGCCGAAGTTCATCGATACGCGGGCTTCCTCCCTGAGGTAGTCCCTCTCCCGCTCGAGTTCCTCCTTCAGCCTGGCAATCTCGCCGTAGGCCTCCTTCAGGCGGGCTTCCGCCCGGTTTCGCTCGGTGACGTCCTTGCCGGCCACCAGGGTGCGGACGATAGCCTGCTTCGCATCCCGCTCAGTGCGGGACGACAGCAGCACTTCCCGCACCTCCCCGCTCCGGGCCACCATCTGGCGCGGGACATTGCGGACGTCGCCCGCCTGGATGACTTCCTGCAGCCTGCCGACGAGAGGCTGACGGGAGGCGTCAGTCATGAACTCCAGGATGGAGCGCCCCAGTACGTCCTCCCGGGCGTAGCCGAGCCTTTCAAGCCAGTGGTCGCTGACGTCGGTCAGCCGCCCCTCGGGATCGATCGTGTGGAGCATAGTGGGCGTCGACTGGTACAGGTCGCGATAGCGGCGCTCAAGACGCTCCCGGTCGGACGGCTCGGTAAAGACGGAGAGCGAGCGCAGGAACAGTCCGTCGTCGGCGTACTCCGCCGCGCTGCTAACGAGCAGCTGTAGCGTGCTGCCACCGCTGAGCCGGAACTCGACCGGCGCGTTATCCAGCCGGCCGATGCGCCGGAAACTCGGTCGGTGTTCCTCCCGGATCTGCCGGGCGCTCTCGTCTGTCGCGAGGTCTTCAGGACGGACGCCGAGGAGCGCCTCCCGGGTATAGCCGGTGCGGCTCACCCAGGCGTCGCTGACCTCCAGAAAGGACCCGTCCCGATCCAGTACGGCCGCCATGATGGGCAGGCGGCGAAACAGCGCGAGGTAGGGGTCGTCCAGCGACATGCGGCGACTGTACCCGGCTTTCCGTGACCTTGGGTAACGACTTTCCGTTACTCACGGTTTTCCGCCACTCAATGCACAGCTAACTAATTGATTCGTATATCACCCCCTCTTGGCACGACTCCTGCAATGATCCGTGCAGCAAGTGCTTTTCCCGGGTTCCACGACCCCGTTATCTCCCGGTGGTGCCCGACGTCCGACTCCCCCCGGACAAGCCTTGTAGCGGCCGGTCGCCGGACTCCCCCTCCGCGACTGGCCCTGTGGAGCCCCCGGCTGGCGCGATCCGCGGCAGTCGCGGGCTCCTTCTTTTTTTGGTGTCTTGAAAGCCCCGGCAAGCGCACCCATAAGTTGCAGTGGGCCTACAACCCCCCTGCTTACACTGCGGAGCGCTCTCATGTCAGACACCGTCCGGGCAACCATCCAGGCCACCTTCGAGCAGGACGTCGTCGAGGCCTCCCGTCAGGAACCCGTGCTCGTTGATTTCTGGGCGAGCTGGTGCGGGCCCTGTCGGACCCTCGCCCCGATCCTCGAGCACGTTGCCCAGGCCTTCGCCGGCCGTGCCCGGGTCGTGAAGGTGGACACGGAAGCGGAACCGGAGCTGGCCGCCCGGTTCCAGATCCGAAGCATCCCGACAGTCCTGCTGTTCCGGGACGGCCAGGTGGCCAGCCAGTTCGTCGGCGTTCAGCCCGAGGCGACCATCCGTGACTGGGTTACGCCTTTCCTGCTGGCCGAGACCGATTCGCCCGGAGATGCCGCCGGAATCGAAGTAGAAGATCTGGCGGAACAGGCCTTGATTGCCGGAGATGCGGCTACCGCCCGCGCCCATCTGGACGGCCTTCCGGAAGGACGCACGAGCTCGGAGCGGGTGCAAGCGTTGCGGGAGCGGTTGGTGTTCGCCGACGAGCTGCCTTCGGTTCAGGCCGGCACCGCGGATCTGGATGCGCTGTACGCGGAAGGACTGAAGGCGGCCGTGGCTGGCGCTAACCCGCGCGCCGCCGATGCCTTCCTGAACCTGACGGCTCGCAGCCGGGCCTACCGGGAGGATGCGGGCCGCCTCGCGCTATTGCGGCTTTTCGAGATCGTCGGCGCGGGCGACCCGCTGGTGCAAAGCTACCGGCGCCGCCTCGCCCAGGTCCTTCACTAGCGCCGGCCCCCGAACCAGCGGTCCTTCAAATGGACATACCAGGCGTGTAGCTGCTGGCGACCCTCCGGCGTCACTGAATGCCGGACCTTGTCGAGCCAGAGCTTGGCCCAGGTGAATTCCAGCGCGAGTACCGCGAGGCCCACCAGGATGATTGCCACGCCGGGACCCGGCGTGACCAGCATGACAGTGCCTCCGAGAAGGATCGTGCCGCCAATCACCCCAATGACGATGCGCCGGGCGAGCTTGTAGCTGACCGCCCCAAGCCGCCGTATCACCGGGCCAGGTTCTCCCTGAGGAAGGCGGTGGTGCGGCGCCAGGCGTCTTCTGCGGCCGCGGGCTCATAAGAGGTGCCCGACGGATTCGCAAAGGCGTGATCGGCACCTTCGTACATATGGATGTCCACACTCTTGCCCAGCCGTTGCATGGTGCTCTGGAAGGCCATGACCGTGGGTGCGGGCACCACCCGGTCCTTCGAACCGAACAACCCCAGGATCGGCATCTTCAGGCGGGCGAGTTCGGCCTCGTCGGCCTTCACCGTGCCGTAGTAGATCACCGTAGCGTCCACCCGGTCCGGGAGGATCAGCGCCGTGCGGAGCGACCACCGGCCACCCAGGCACCAGCCGATGCTGCCAATTCGCGGCGCCTTTTCCACCTTGTCGAGGTAATCGTAGGCAGCCCGCAGATTCTCGTCTGCGGGTCCCGGGTTGGCCGTCAGCTGCTGGCTGAGCTTCATGGCCTCGGGCGGCTGCGTGGCCAACTTGCCGGCGTAAAGGTCCACGGCCAGCACCACATAGCCCTCGGCAGCGAGGCGTGACGCCTCGTCTCGCACGTTGTCGTTGAGTCCCCACCACTCGTGAATGACGATGAGTCCGGGCAGGCGACCACGGGCCTTCGTTGGCCGCACGAGGTACCCCTGGACCGGGACGCCGCCCACCTTGCCATAGCTGATGGCCTTGCCCGTGACCGGCGCAACGGGGGCCGTTGTGGCGGCGGGCGTGGCCACGGGAACATCGTGTGCGTGGGCCTCGGCCGTGCGATCCAGGGTTTCCCGGTCGCCATCGCTCAAGGGGAGACCGGACTGGGACGTACAGCCAGCCAGGAAAATCACCAGGAAAAGTCTGCGCAGGAACATTCGCTCTCCTTGGGGGTAGGAGCGCTGTACACGCTCCTACACCATTAATTTATCGGAAGCGGCTTTGAATCGAGGCGAGCGTCTTGTTGCCGGGACACACCGAGGAAAACGGCAGGCTCGCCAACGGCACGGCCGGAGTGTCGGCCAGCTCGTGCATGTCCGGCTTGGTTTCGTCGATGTAGAGCAGGCCAGTGACGATCTCTCCGGCCCGCTGGTGTTCCTGGATGTATTCGAATGCCGCCACGCGATCCGTCGGATCGTAGGCGCCGTCCGCCTTGCGCAGCACAATCTGGCTGCCGTCGTGCATCTGCACGGGCATCGCCTTGCCGACAGCGTACTCCGCGAGGATCTCCTTGGCGGGCGGCACGAAGTCGGTGTAGATCGCGGTCATCGAGTGTTTGCGCGTGAATTCGTAGCTCTTCGTCGAGCCCTCATGGTCGTTGAAGGTAACGCAGGGGGAGATGACATCGATCACGGCAAAACCGCGGTGCCTGATTCCCGCCTTGATGAGCGGCACCAGCTGGGCACGGTCGCCAGAGAAGCTGCGAGCGATGAACGTGGCGCCAGTTGCCAGCAAGGTCAACGCCGGGTCGATGGGTGGCTGCTGGTTGGTTTCGCCCTTCTTCGCCCTAGAGCCCACGTCCGCCGACGCGGAGAACTGGCCCTTGGTCAGGCCATAGACGCCATTGTTCTCGATCAGGTACAGCATGTTCAGGTTGCGGCGGACCGCATGGAGGAATTGGCCCAACCCGATGGAGAGCGTGTCACCGTCACCGGACACTCCGACATAGTGCAGGTCCGGATTCGCCGCGTTCGCGCCGGTGGCCACCGATGGCATGCGGCCATGCACCGTATTGAAACCGTGCGAGGCACTGGCGAAATACGCCGGTGTCTTCGAAGAGCAGCCGATGCCCGACAGCTTGGCAAGCTTGTGCGGCGCGATGGACAGCTCGAAGACGGCCTGCATGATGGCGCCCGTGATCGAGTCATGCCCGCACCCTGCACAGAGAGTGGACATGGCCCCCTCGTAATCGCGTACCGTCAGTCCCAGCTCGTTGCGGGGCAGCTGGGGATGGGCGACCTTCGGTTTGGTGATGAAGCTCATGCGGCTTTCCCCCTGGCGAGGTCCTGGTTGACGCTGTCCACGACCGTCCGGGCGAGGATCGGCAAACCATCGTAGTGCAGTACGGGAACGAGCTTGTTGGGGTCGACGCGGGTCTCCAGCATCAGCAGACTGCGCAGCTGCGCATCCCGGTTCTGCTCAACGACATAGATGCGGTCGTGGCTGTCCAGGTAATCCTGCACGTCCTTGCCAAAGGGAAACCCCTTCACGCGCAGGTAATTCAGATTGACCCCGGACTCGGCCAGCAGAGCCCTGGCCTCCTTCACGGCATTGTCGCAGGACCCGATTGTCAGGATGCCCGCCCGGTTCTTGTCGGAGGCGTGCACCTCCGCCGCCGGTATCAGATCCTTGGCCGTATCGAACTTGCGGCGCAGCCGGTCAACAACCGCCTGGTACTCCGCGGCATCCTCCGTGTAGGCCCCGTACATGTTGTGCCCCGAGCCACGGGTGAAGTACGCGCCTTTTGGATGCGTGCCGGGTAGCGTGCGGGCGGCGATGCCGTCGCCATCCACATCCATGTAGCGATTGAACTTGGGCAGCGCCTCGATCTGCTCCGCCGTCAGGACCTTGCCGCGGTCAGGCTGGTAGGTGTCATCCCACTTGAGGTCCCGGCACATCCAGTCGTTCATGCCGATGTCCAGGTCCGTCAGGACGATGACCGGGGTCTGCAGCCGCTCGGCCAGGTCAAAGGCGTGCACGGCATGGTAGAAGGCCTCCTCCGGATTCGCTGGGAACAGGAGGACGTGCCGCGTGTCGCCGTGAGACGCGTAGGCGCAGGCCATGATGTCGGCCTGCTGGGTGCGGGTTGGCATGCCGGTGGATGGTCCGCAACGCTGCACGTCGAAAAGCACGGCGGGGATCTCGGTAAAGTAGCCGTAGCCAAGGAACTCGTTCATCAGGGAAATACCCGGACCGCTGGTCGGCGTGAACGAGCGCGCGCCGTTCCAGCTGGCGCCGAGCACCATGCCGATAGCACCGAGTTCGTCCTCGGCCTGGATGATGCAGTAATTCGCCTTCCCCGTTACGGGATCCTTGCGGTATTTCTCGCAGAACTTCTTGAAGGCATCCATCAGCGAGGTGGATGGCGTGATCGGATACCAGGCGCCAACCGTGGCGCCGGCGAACAGGCAGCCGAGACCCGCCGTCGTATTGCCATCGATCATGATGTGATCGCGCGTCTTGTCCAGCGTCCGGGCGCGGAAAGGCAATGGGCAGGAAAAGTTTTCCCTGGCGTAGGCATAGCCCAGGTCGATGGCCTTCTGGTTCGCGTCCAGCAGGGCGGCCTTGGCGGCAAACTGCTCGGTGAGCAACTGCTTGACGATATGCATGTCGAGGTCGAGCAGTGCCGCCAGCACGCCCACATACATGATGTTCTTCATCAGGATGCGGGAGCGCGCCTTGTCGAAACTCTCATTGCAGATCCGGGAGAGCGGCACGCCAATGATGTGGATGTCCGACCGGTTGAACAGCTGGCTGCGGGGCCAGGTGGAGTCGTAGATCAGGTGGCCGCCCGGCGAAACCTCTGCGTGGTCCTTGCGGTAAGTCTCTGCATTCATCGCGACCATCAAGTCCACCCTTCCGGATCGCGCCAGGTACCCCTCGGCGCTCACGCGGATCTCGTACCAGGTGGGCAGTCCCTGGATGTTGGACGGGAAGTAGTTCTTGCCGCACACGGGAATACCCATGCGGAAGAGGGACTTCATCAGCATCGAGTTGGCGCTGGCCGACCCGGTGCCATTGACGTTGGCGATCTTGACGGTGAAGTCGTTGTCCTGGGGACGATTGCTGGAAATACTCATCGCTCTGCCGTGACTCGCGAGGGCTGAATTCGGTGCCGTTCCTGACTAGGTGCCGTACTGGTGCTTGCCCGGTGTGGGGCGATTGGCCTCGTCGGTGGCGTTGGGGCGCAGTAGCGTGAACTTCTGCATGTCCCAGGCGGCTGTCGGGCAGCGCTCCGCGCACAGGCCGCAGTGCACGCAGAGATCTTCGTCCTTGACCATGACCCGATTGGTCTGCGGCAAGGGGCCGGAAACGAACAGTGCCTGCGTGACATTCGGCGCGGGGGCCGTAAGACGGCCGCGGAGCTCTTCCTCGGTGCCGACCGGAGTGATCGTGAGGCAGTCAACCGGGCAGACATCGATGCAGGCATCGCACTCGATGCAGAGCTTGTCCACGAATACGGTCTGCACGTCGCAGTTGAGGCAGCGCTCGACTTCCGCCATCGCCTGCTCGACCGTAAAGCCGAGTTCGACTTCAATATTCAGCTTCTGGAAACGTTCCTTGAGACCTACATGCGGCATCAACCGGCGTTCAGCGTTGTTGTAATTGTTGCTGTAGGCCCACTCGTGCATGCCCATCTTGGACGTGTGCAGGTTCATGCCGTCGGGCAGCCGGTCCGCGACGGACTCGCCGCTGCAGTGCTTGTGGATCGAGATCGCAGCCTGGTGGCCGTGCTCCACGGCCCAGATGATGTTCTTCGGGCCAAAGGCCGAGTCGCCGCCGAAAAAAACGCCGGGAAGAGTGCCTTCGAATGTCGATTCGTTGACCTTCGGCACGTCCCACTTGTCGAACTCAATGCCCAGATCGCGCTCGACCCAGGGGAAGGCGTTCTCCTGGCCAATGGCCAGCACGATGTCGTCGGCGGGCAGGATCTCTTCGCCGGTAATGCGCTCGGCGGTGATCCGACCCCGGGCGTCTAGGTCGTACTCCATGATGTCGAAGAGCATGCCCTTGAGCTTGCCGCCCTCGGTGACGAACGCCTTCGGCGAGCGGTTGATCACGATCTCGACGTGCTCTTCCTCCGCATCGTCTAGCTCCCAGGCTGACGCCTTGAAGAACTGGCGGGGCTTGCGGGCCATCACCTTGACGCTGTTGGCGCCGAGGCGCAGTGAAGTGCGGCAGCAATCCATGGCAGTATTGCCAACGCCGATGATCAGCACCTTCTCGCCAATTGACTTGATGTGCTCGAAGGCGACCGACTCAAGCCAGTCGATGCCGATGTGGACCCGCGCGGCGTCGTCATACCGGCCCGGAAGCTTCAGCTCCTTGCCCTTGGGTGCCCCGGTACCGACGAAAATGGCGTCGTAACCGTCGGCGAGCAACTTCTTCATGCTTTCGATGCGGTGACCAAGCTTGAGCTGCGCGCCCATGCCGATGATGTCGTTGATTTCCCGGTCGAGCACCTGGGCCGGCAGGCGGAACGATGGAATGTTCGAGCGCATCAGGCCGCCCGGCACCGGCAGCCCCTCGAAGATCACCACGTCGTAGCCGAGCGGTAGTAAATCGTTGGCGACCGTCAGTGAAGCCGGTCCGGCGCCGACCAGGGCCACGCGCTTGCCGTTCTTGGCCGTCGGCGCCTTGGGCAGGCGGTCGGTGTAGTCGTCGGCAAGGTCAGCCGCTACCCGCTTCAGACGGCAAATGGCAACGGGCTTGTCCTCGATCCGGCCGCGGCGACAGGCCGGTTCGCAGGGCCGGTCACAGACGCGCCCGAGAATTCCCGGGAAGACGTTCGACTCGCGATTCAGCAGGAACGCTTCGGTAAACTGCTCCTGGGCGATCAGCCGGATGTAACCGGGCACATCGGTGTGCGCGGGACACGCCCACTGGCAATCCACCACCTTGTGGAAGTAGTCGGGATCCTTGGTATTGGTCGGCTGCATGGCGCCCTGAATTATTGTTGCGGGCACATGCCCGGACCCGGAATCGCAGCGATTATACATAGCCGTCCCCGCCGGCAGATCGCCAGTTGACGGGGCCAGGGGCTTAAGTGAAACAATGCGGCGAGATGAGCGTTGCAACCCCCGTCCCCGAACGTTATGCCGCCCTGGCGCTCCAGTTCGCCACGGCCTGTGTCAACGAATGCCGTGACCGTCCCGCGGCCAGGGTTCGCATGGCAGAGAACCTGGCGCGGGTCGGGGGGTCTGTGGCCGCCAGTAAGGCCTTCATCCGCCAGTTCAGCGGCATTGAAGTGCGGCTCGTGGTCCTGCCCGAGTACTTCCTCACCGGCTTCCCGCTGGGCGAATCCGTGCCCGCGTGGCGGGACAAGGCGGCCCTGGCCATCGATGGCCCCGAATACCAGGCACTTGCCGACATCGCGGCCCGGACGGACGTCTATCTGGCGGGCAATGCCTATGAAGTGGACCCGCATTTCCCAGAGCTGTATTTCCAGAGCTGCTTCATTATCGCGCCCACCCGGGAGACCGTGCTGCGCTACCGCCGGATGATCTCCCTCTCGGCGCCGACCCCCTACGATGTCTGGGACCGGTACCTGGAGATCTATGGCCTGGAAGGCGTGTTTCCAGTGGCCGACACGCCCATCGGCCGGCTTGCCGCGATCGCGTCGGAAGAGATCCAGTACCCGGAAATCGCCCGGATGGCGGCCATGCGTGGCGCGGAGATCTTCGTCCACCCGTCCAGTGAGGTCGGCAGCCCGTCGGTCGCCCCGAAGGAACTCGGCCGGCGCGCCAGGGCGGCAGAGAACATGGCCTACGTCGTCTCGGCCAACTCGGCAGCGCTGACCGCCATCCCGATTCCCGCGGAGTCCACCACGGGCATGTCGAAGGTGGTGGACTACATGGGCCAGGTACTCGCTGAAGCCGCACCGGGTGGCGAGTCCATGGTTGCCTACGCGACGATCGATCTCGCGGCCCTGCGCGCCTGCCGCCGGAAGACCGGACTGTCCAACGTACTGTCTCGACAGCCCTACCAGGCCTACGCCGAGAGCTACCGGGACACGGTGTTTCACGCGCCCAACGCCCTGCTGAAGGACGGCGTGGTCCGGGTGCCGGAACGCCGGGAGTTCAGCGAATGGCAGCGCGCGGACATCCAGCGCCTTGCCAAGGCGGGCCGGCTGTAGGCATCGGCTATCACTAGCGCGCCCGTCAGCGAGAGCGTGCGGATTCCAGAGCCTCCCGTTGCAGCAGCGCGCGCTGCTCCGGGTTCCGCAACAGTTTCGGCACCTTGACCTGATTGGCGTTGACCCCGTCGGCCAGGTCTCGCTGGAGGCCAACCAGCTGCTCGAACGTGCCCGGCCTCACGAGCCGCAGGTCCACCGGGTCCAGGCGGCCGGTCACCCGGCCGAGCGTTTCGTACGCGAGGTTCTCCTCGGCGAGAAGAGCATCCAGCCGCGCCCCGAGTGCGGCCACGTCCGGCGGTGCGACGTCGCAGGCCAGTTCTGCATAGGCCACATACCGGTACGGGACAGTGCCAATATCCGGCCACACCGTAAAATCCGTCAGCGCCGGCTCGCCACCCAACCGCTCGCGGGCCAGCCGCGCGAACGCCGCCTGAATGTGTTGCTCGGTGGTTTTCTCACCCACCAGGTCCACCACGTTGCCACGCCGGTAAGCAAACTCGAACACCGGCGTGCTGCCGGCGAAATCCACGATGCGGACGATGTCACCCAGGCGGTAGCGATACAGGCCGGCGTGATTCGTGATCACGACTTCGTAGCACTGGCCGCGCTCGACCTCGTGCATTCCAACAGCCCGGGGCGCCGCCGCGTCCAGCTCGCTGACGGGGATAAATTCGAAGTACACGGCGCCAAGGGCGAGCGCATAGCGCTCCGGCGCTTCTGCCCACAGGTTGATGCCGATCATGCCCTCGGTCGCGCCAAAGCAGGTCGTGTACAGGGCAGGCTGCGGCCCTGCCAGTGCGCGCAGGCGCGGCACGCTGACCGCAAAGGCGCCACTGACCACCGAGCTCAGCACCCGTAGCCGCGGCCACAACCGTGTCATCCGGCCGTCGGGGCTACCGGCCACTGCCCGCTCCACCGCACGGGATCGTTCCGGGTCGGGCTGAAGCAATGCACCCAGCGCCGATCGCTCCTTAACGGTCAGCACCAGATCGCCGGCCAAGGTCCCGTCGGCGATATCGCGCACCAGGTCGGCGCCGCGGCGCTCGATCAGTCCCATCCAGCTGACGATGTGGCTGCAATAGATGGCTTCGATGCAACCCAGGTCGGGGGCGCGCAGGGCGAACAACGCATGCAGGTACAGCGCCGTCGGGTAGTCCTGCACTGTCAGCACCGCCGCCGGAAACACCCAGAAGGGCGGCGCAAGGGCAAGGATGCTGCGGATACCCGCGCCACTCGGATTACCGACGGGGATGCCCGCGGCGGTCTGCCGCCCGGCACGGCTCGCGACCATGAGGGTCGCCGTCGGCTGGCGAAAGCCGAGGCCCGGTATGCAGGAGTCCCGCGCCGCTGGCGTCAGGAGTGCGATGAACGACAGAGCAGCGTTCTGCTGCCGCCGGGTCACGGGAAACAGCTTCGGATCACCGGTGGTACCCGACGTGCTGACGAACATCAGGGGTGCACCCGGGAACAGCACATCCGTTGCACCGTTGGCGATACGTTCGAAATCGGCGCGAAAGGCTGCATAGTCGGCTACAGGCAGCGCTCGCGCGTAGTCCGACGGGGCGGTGGTCGAGCGGGCTAACCGGGCAAAGCCGCAACGCTCGCCAATCTCGCTCGCCGCGTTCCGGCGCAGGATCGCGCGCAGCGTTTCCGTGTTTACCGCCGGTCCCTCTGCCAGTCGCCCACGAAAGCGGGCCAGAGACCGGCGGGATGCGAACTCCCACAATCGCAGCAGTAACGGATAACCCGGTAGCGAGCGGTTGGGTCGGGGGAGAGAGGGGTGCCGCGTCACACGGGTATTCCAGTTCAGGTGGCGCCGCGACTCCGTAGTGCCGCCCACAGGCTGTAAACCAGGACAATACCCAGCCCCAGAAATTCCCGCGCCTCCTCGATCACTGGATCACCGGTCTGCATCGTGGCGATGAGCAGCGACGGATCGCCCCGCGTGACGAAGGCGCCCATGCCAGGTCCCAGCGTAACCATCCAGACGAGGCAGACGGCAGCGAGAGCGAGGCCCGGTACGCGGACCGCCAAACCGCGATAAGTGCTGACGGCCAGGGCCGTCGCAGCGAGGTACAGCAGCGCCCAGCCGATGGGGTCGGGATCGTTGTATTGCAGGCCTGCCGAGCCCGCGAACAGCACTGCGAAGAGGATGTGTATTCCGCGCATTGCCTTGCCCTACCCGCCGCCAAATGCGTACCGGACGCCGAGGCGCGGGCGTATCCCGGCGGCCGGAAAGCCGACGGCCTCCTCGTAGTCCGCGTCCAGCAGGTTGTCGACAGCCAGGGCGATGTGCAGTTGTGGCGTTGCCTGCCAGCCCGCGCTGAGATCTACCCGATTCCAGGAGTCCAGCGTGAGGATGCCGGTCGGGATGGATGAGTCGAGCGTCTCGCCAACGTAGAGCCAGTCGACATCCACCAGCCAGCGGTCGGCCGGCAGCCAGCGCAGGCCCGCGCCACCCCGCCAGTTGGGTCGCTGCAGGAGTTTGCGGGGCTCGGGAGCGGGCGGTGGCCCGGTGTAGGTGTCCTTGACGTCGATGTCCGTGTACGTCGCCTGGGCGCGAAGTGCCAGCGAGTGTGACAGGGACCAGCGCCCGCTGAACTCGACCCCCTGCACGGTCACCTTGTCCCTGTTCACGTTGCGAAACGTGTCCGGGTCGAAGTCGATCAGGTCCTTGTAGGAATTGTCGAACAGCGTCAGGCCCACCTCGGCGGCATTGGCCAGGAGTGACTGGGTGAACCCCACGTCGACACTGTGGCTCTTCTCCGGCCGCAGGTTCGGCTCGCCAACCAGGGGACTGCCGAGCGCGAAGAAGCTTGGCAGCTTGAAGCCGGTGCCCCAATTGGCACGCAGGCGCGTGGTGCCATTCTGGAGGGTGTAAACGGTGCCCACCTTCCCGGTAGTTTCGTCGTCGAAGCCGTCCGGATTGTCGCGCCGGACGCTGGCCTGCAGGATCCACGGGTCCGTCAGCAGGAAGCGCCCTTCCACAAATACCCCGACGGTCTTGCGATCCAGGTCAAAGCTGTTGGGGATGCGGTCAGGGCCAAAGTCCACATACCCTTCGGACTCCCCGGACTCGTGCTGGTAGTCGATGCCAACAGTGGCAACGACCCGCTTCTCGGACTCCAGCGTGGTGCGAAGGGACGCATTCTGGCGTGTCAAATCATTCTTTGCGCCATTGGGCGGAACCTGATCGCCGGGCGCAATGCCCGGAGAGGTGTACTCGTCATTTCGGTCGTACAGCGACATCACTGCCTGCACCGACGCAAACGTCGTCAACTCCCAGTCGAGGTCGGTGCCAACCGTGAAGTCGTCGGCTTCCGCGCGCTGCAGGTCACGCAATACGGCAAGGTCGGGTCCGCCGCTCTGTTCGGGGAACGTCGTGCTTTCAGTGCCCGCATACCGCACATATATATTGGCTGTGACGCTGTCGGCCGGGGTCAGATGCAGTCGGCCGGACAGCGTATCGGCCTCATAGGTACTGCCGGGCACGGCTTCGCCGTCGTCGCGGCTCGTGGCCTGCACCGAGAAGTCGCCGGCGTCGCCGGCCGGACCAGCAACCTGCAGGGTACCCCGCAGGAAATCGTCGCCGCCGGCTTCGACATCGGCCACGGCGAACACGCTGTCCCCGCCGCGGCGGCTGATGAAGTTGATCGCGCCCGCGAGGCCGTCCGAGCCGTAGATGGCGGATTGGGGACCACGCACGACCTCCACCCTCTCGATGTCCGCCAGATTCAGGCTGGCGACGTCGAAGGAACCGCCACGGGTGTTGTTCGGGTCGTTCACCTTGATACCGTCGATCAGGAAGATCGTGAAGTTCGGCTCACTGCCGCGAAGGAATACCTGCGGAACCCCACCTGCCCCGGGTTGGTTGATATGAAGGCCAGGGACATCCCGTAGCAGATCGAGGACGCCGGAGTCGTTACGGGCCTCGATCTCATCCCGCTCGAGCACCGTGCCCGCACCCGGCAGCAAGCGCTCCTCCGCTGCCAACCGGGTGCCGGTGACTACAAGTTCCACGGGCGTCTCAGCCAGGGCAGTCCCCGCGAGCGCAAGGCTGCCGAGGGCGGCAAAAAGGCGCAAGTTGCAACTCATTTAGTTTGCCGGGATGGACCAGAACCGCGTCCGGTCGGGATCAAAGGCATGGTAGATCTTGCCGATGGAGCGAGGATCGTCGAGCGCCTGCACGGCGAGCCGGGCCAGATCGGCCCGGCGGATCCAGCTCATCGAGTGGGTGTCCTCGGTCAGGTAGGCCTTGCCCTGGGCCTCATTGCCGAGCAAGCCACCCGGGCGAATGATCGTGAACTCAAGTCCGCTGGTCTTGAGATAGTCCTCGGCCTTGGTCTTCTCCGGAATCACATTGCGCAGGAAATACCGGGCGATTAGGGGCGACGCGGAGTACGAATCGCCGGCCCCGATCACGGTGACCATCACGAAGCGCTTCACGCCAGCAAGCCGCGCCGCATCCACGGCGTTCCGGTTGCCATCGAAATCGGGCCGCGGACCCTCGAGGTTCGTCGCCCCGAGGGTC
>JBDSWH010000169.1:0-6476 GCA_039926785.1 Gammaproteobacteria bacterium | reverse complement strand
CAGGCCATTGGCCGCCCGGAACTCGCCGACGATCCCCGCATGGCCAACAACGCGGGGCGGGTGGTGCACGAGAAGGAACTCGATCAGGCCATCGGCAGGTGGACCGCTTCCCTCCCGGCAGCCGGGGTGCTCGACGTCCTGGGCAAGGCGGACGTCCCGTCGGGACCAATCTACAGCGTCGTCGACATGCTCGCCGATCCCCACTTCAATGCCCGCGGCCTCTTCGAGACGGTCCAGGTGAACGGCGAGCCGCTGACGATCCCGGCGATGATGCCGTTTCTCAGCGCCACACCCGGCCGCACCGACTGGCCGGGCCCCGCGGTTGGTGCCCACAACCAGGAAATCCTCGGGAGCTTGCTCGGATACGGTGCCGACGAGCTTGCGGCGCTGTCGCGAGACGGAGTGATCTGAGACGGACGGGAGCTGCAACTTGTTGACCACCGGACCCTACGACTCCCTAAGAGACTACATTCAGGCCCTCGATTCGCGGGGCCGCCTCCTCCGGCTCGCCGCCATGGACCAGGACCGGTTCGAGGCCACGGGATTCGCCTACCGCATGATCGAGGAGATGGGCTACCACGCGGCGCCGGCGTTCCAGATTGACAGGGTCAAGACGGGCGGACGCTGGCTGGACGGGCCCGTACTCGGCAACGTTTACCCGGGCTGGCTCGCCGAGGCGCTTGCCTACGGTGTGCCCGGTGTGACGGGCGACGAGCGCAATCTCTACCAGCTCACCCGCGAGCACCTGGCCCGCATCCTGGGGGCCGATGGGCGCTGGCCGCGCATTGCGCCGCGGGAGATCGAGCGCAGTGCCTCACCAGTAAAGGAGGTCGTTACGCTCGGGGCGGACGCTGACCTCCTGCAGTTTCCCTGGCTGCAAACCAATCCGGGCGACGCCGGTGCCTACATCACCGCGGGAACGGTCTTCATGGAAGACCCGGAACTCGGCCGGAACGTCGCCACGTACCGCTGCCAGGTCAAGGGACCACGCAGAATCGGCGTCAACTGCGAGATCGGGCAACACGGCTGGAACTTCATCCAGCGGGCAAAAAAGCGTGGCGAGGCCACGCTGTCAGCAGCGGTTGTCATGGGTGTAGACCCGATTACCTTTTCAATTGGCACCTCGAAACTGGCCGGCCTCGGCGAAGACGAACTGGATATTGCCGGCGGCCTGCGCGGCCGGGCCGTCGACCTCGTTTGCTGTGAAACCAGCGGCATCCGTGTGCCGGCCCTGGCCGAGTTGGTCATTGAAGGTGAGATACCCACCGACCAGGGTGAGGAAGAGGGTCCGTACGGCGAGGTCTACGGCTACATGGGCCTGAAGAAGCCGTGGAATTTCTTCATGGACGTGCGGGCAATCACTCACCGTCACAAGCCCTGGCTGGTCAACGCCTTTGCGGGTGTGACGAAGCTGACGATGAGCATGCCCCAGGCGGTGGCGAATTTCGTTCACTACAAGAAGCTGATGCCGAACCTGGTCGACCTCTACCGACCTGTAGAGACCAACGGGGTGGTGCTCATCAGCATCGACAAGCGCCTGCCCGGCGACGGAATGATTGCGGGTCAGCACCTGGCAGCGGGCGACATGTTCAGCAAGGCCATCATTGTCGTGGACAAGGACATCGACCTCCACAACAAGGACCAGGTTTTCAACGCGCTGGGCACGCGGTGGCAACCCAGCCCCGGCTCCCTGCTCATTCCCCAGACGAAGGGCTTTCCCCTGGATCCCAGCGCGCCGACCCGCTGGGTCACCAGCAAGATGGTTATCGATGCCACTCGCCAACTTCCCGCTGAGGGCGGGCCGGAGCAATGGCCCGCCGTTTCCCGCGTGCTGCTGAACGAGCAGAGTCCCGCTACCAACGCGCTGGTGAACAGCCGTTGGGCCGAATACTGGAAGGACTGGCAGGCCTAGCTGCTGGTTCCGCCTAGCAGGACGGCCGGCAGGTGCGTGAGGTCCGGCAGGATCCGGTGGGCACCGGCCCCCGACAGCAGTGACGACGTTCCCGCTCCCGTCAGGACGCCAATGGCATACAGGCCTGCTGCATGGCTGGCGCGAACGTCCGATACGGTGTCGCCCACATAGATGGCTTCGTGCGCCGAGGTTCCCATCCGTTCCATGCACAGCAGGAGTCCCTCGGGATCCGGCTTCCGGCGCGCCACGTCGCTGGCTGTGACGATGACTTCAAAGTAGTCCAGGAGTCCGGCGCGCTCGAGCGGGCGGAACGATTCGCCCTGCGACGCCGTGCAGATCCCCAGGCGTACGCCGCCGGCCTTGAGTGCGGCCAGCGTCGGGCCGATTCCCGGGTAGACGAGCACGGACTCTTCGAGAACGGCCGGCCAGTGCGCCATCGTGTCCCTGCGCAGCTGCGCAATCAGCCCCTCCTCGCCGCGCGCCTCGGGCGGAATGACCAGGTCCCAGAATGGCTCGCCGAAGTTCAGCGCGCGGGACAGGGCTTCGGGAGACACGGACCAGCCGTAGGGCTGGACCGCCCGCTCCGCCGCAATCCGGTAACCGTCGATGGAGTTGACGAGGGTACCGTCGACATCAAACAACACGGCCCGACGGTCCCGCGCTGGCACCGTGTCCAGCGTGACAAGGTCACCGTTGGTAATGCCCAGTACCTCGCGCAACGAAACGGCAGCCACCAGTTCCACCAGATCCGGGGCGTAGCCGGGTACTTCCGGCAGCACGATGGCTGCAGTAACCGGCCCACGACCCCGGACGGACGCGCGGACGGGATAGCATCGGGCGGCGCAATCCCCCGGAATTTCGGGCCGCAGGCGGAGCCCGGGACCGGCGGTAAGTGCCCGCCAGCCGGCTACGGCCGCCGGCGCAAGACGCAGGTTCAGCGTACCGGGAAAGGGCTCGATGCCCAGCGTGCCCAGGAACTGTAGTGCGACCCAGGGCAAGGCCGTAAAGCCAGCGCCGCGGCCAAGCCCGGCCTCGACGTGCCCGACGATGGCGAGGCTCGGGGTCCCGGTTTCCATCCTGGGGTGATTGTGCCGACGGGACGCCCCAGCGCACAACCCGCGGCTGCTAAACTTCGCGATTACCCATCAAGCAGGACTGGACTTCCATGAAAATTGCGATTGTTGGCGCCGCCTACACCGGCATGGCAGCGGCCCGCCATTTCCGCAGCCAGGGTCACGAGGTCCGCGTCTCAACCACACGAGCGGACCGGGTTCCCGAGCTGTCCGGGGTTGCGGACCAGGTTGTGGTGACCAAGGGTAGCGACATAGCAGGCATGCAAAAGCTGATCGGTGGCGCTGACGCTGTCGTCTTGACCATGGCCGGCGGCCTGGGAATCAAGGACGGCAAGCCGTATATGGATCCTGTGGCCTACCGGGATTCCTATGTTGGCACCGCCGACGGCCTCATTGGCGCCCTGTCGGCGGCACCAGGCCTGCGGGAGATTGTGTTCTGCAGCTCCCTGAATGCCTACGGTGACGCACACGGTACGTCCCCTGTCGTGGAGACGACACCGCCCAACGCGGCATCGCCCGCGGCCCAGGTGTTTATCGAAACCGAACAGAAGCTGGCCGCACTCGGCACCGACACCCTGCGGGTCTGCAACTTCCGCACGGGAACAATTTATGGTCCGGCCCGCGAGCACCGCAACGAACTCCGGCACATCGCCGGCAAGCAGATTCCCTTCGACGGCAAGTCGGATGCCATGCTGATCCATCGGGACGACGTCGTCCGGGCGATCGCTTTCGCCATCGACAAGAAGTTGTCCGGACTGTTCAACCTGTTCAACGACATCCCCCAGAACAAGGAAGACTTCTTCGGCGGTGTTGCCCGGCGGGAGGGTCTCGAACCGGTGACCTGGCTCGGGGTCGTCAAGGGTCCAAAGGGCGTGTCAAATGCCCGCATCAAGGGTACTGGTTTCACCTTTGCTGATCCGGTGGGCGCCCGGGAGGGCGACGACCTCCTGGCCCGGTGAGGCTCCTGCCGGCGGCGGCGGTCTTCCAAAGCCGGGATTTCAGCTTCTACCTGACCGCCCGGTTTCTGTCCGCGCTCGCGATCCAGATGCAAAACGTGGCGGTCGGATGGCTGGTCTACGACCTCACCCGCGATCCGCTGGCGCTTGGCCTGGTGGGCCTGGCCTCGTTTCTGCCGGCAGTAGCCCTGGCGCTTTTCACCGGCCACACCGCAGACCGGTACGACCGGCGGAAAATCCTGGTGGCGTGCTACGTCGTCACGCTGATCACCGCCATCGGGCTGCTCGTGTTTGCCACCGCCGGTTCTGCAGGCCACATCTGGCTGATCTATGCCCTGCTCCTGGTCTTTGGCATCAGCCGCGCCTTTTCCAATCCCGCCGGCCAGGCGCTGGTGCCGAATCTCGTGGCGCCGGAGCAGCTGGGCAATGCGATCGCGTGGAACTCGACGGTATGGCAAACAGCCACCATTGCGGGACCGGCGCTTGGAGGATTGCTCTACTACTTCGGCGCCGGAGTGGCGTTCGGGGCGGCCGCCGCCTGCTTCCTGTTCTGCTGCGTGCTGTTTGGCCTGATGCGGAGCCGCGCCCAGCCGAAGCCGAGTGACGTCAATTGGGAAACGCTGCTCGCCGGGATTCGCTTCATCCGGTCGCGCCCGGCCATCTTTGGCGCGATTTCCCTCGACCTTTTTGCCGTACTGCTCGGGGGCGCGACGGCCCTGCTGCCCATTTATGCCCGTGACATCCTCGATGTGGGTCCCGGTGGCCTCGGCCTGTTGCGCAGCATGCCGGCAGTGGGAGCCCTGCTCGTGGCTCTCTGGCTGGCCCAGCGGCCGCTGCAGTCCCGAAGCGGCCTACGGATGTTCCAGGGTGTCGCGTTGTTCGGGATGGCCACCATCGGCTTTGGCCTGTCGACGAACCTCGTGCTCTCGTGCACCTTCCTGTTCATCCTGGGAGCAGGCGACATGATCAGCGTCTTCGTCCGGTCCACGCTGGTGCAGTTCGATACGCCCGATGCCATGCGTGGCCGGGTGGCCGCCGTGAATTCAGTCTTCATCGGGGCATCGAACGAGCTGGGTGAGTTCGAGTCGGGCTCGGTCGCCTCAGCCATTGGCACGGTGCCCGCCGTGGTGGTCGGCGGGATCGGCACGCTGCTCGTTTGCGGCCTCTGGATGCGGTGGTTCCCGGCCCTGCGTCACCGGGACCGGCTCACGACCTGAGCCCCGGCGTGCCGACAGGAACCGGAGAATCACCCCGGCCACCGTCAGTCCGGTGGTCAACGTGCGACGGGCCCGCGACCGATGCGCTCAAGCGACGCAGCAGACCGCGGTTGCCTGCAGAAGCTCTTCGACATCGTTGACGCCAGCCTGGAGGTCGCGAAACAGTTTTTCGCTGGGACTCTTCCCAGGCATTAACGCATCTCTTGAATGAGGCACATTGCGGCCATTGATCTTAGCAGCCCGGTGCGGGTCGGTGATGGCCGGTGCTGGCAGCCAGCAGCGACCTGAAACGTGACGTGGGTGCCCTGCCGACTGCCTGATCTTTGGCACATAATCCGTCCCTGGTACTGTCGGGTCGGCCGCCCTGGAGGTCTCTGGATGTCAATCAAGTCTGTCGCTGGGATGGTCGCAGGTATCCTTCTGGGGGCGCTCCTCACTTCGATCAGTACCGCCCGGGGTGACGTTCCCGCATCCGACGTTACGTCGCGTCTCATCATCAAGGTCCGGGCCGGCACGATGGCCGAGTCCGGCGATCAGGGGCACACGGGTCGCGCGGTGACTCAATCAGCCAGGCGCAATGCGACGGACCGGGCGCGCCAACTGGCTGAGATCGCGGGCCTGCCCGTCCGGGCAACCAGGGACCTGGGTCGGGACATGGTGGCCATAGCCCTAGGTGCCCCGCTCGGGGGCGACGCGCTCGACGAGACCCTGGCGAAGTTGCGAGCCAATCCGGAGGTTGAATTTACCGAGGTCGACCAGCGCCGCTTTGCGCGCGCCGTTCCGAGCGACCCGCTGTACACCAGTCAGTGGTACCTGCAGGGCGTGGAAACCTCGGCGACTAATTTCGAGGCAGCGTGGGACGTCACGACGGGAGACGCTGGTACGGTCGTCGCGGTCCTCGACACCGGTGTGCGCTTCGACCATCCCGACCTGGCGGGCCGAGTGCTCCCCGGGTATGACTTCGTTTCGGGAGAGTCCGCCTCGTCGTTCGCGAGTGCCAACGATGGCGATGACTGGGACAATGACGCCTCGGATCCCGGTGACTGGGTGTCCGTGTCAGAGTCCAACAGTGGCCCGCTGGCCGGCTGCGACGTCGGTCAAAGCTCCTGGCACGGTACGCGCGTGGCCGCAATCATCGGCGCGACGACTGACAATGGTACGGGGGTTGCCGGCGGAACCTGGACCGGCAGCGTGCTGCCCGTACGCGTCCTGGGGAAGTGTGGTGGCTACGACTCGGACATTGTCGCTGGCATGCGTTGGGCCGCGGGCCTGCCTGTGAGCGGCGTCCCGGCAAACCCGAACCCCGCGAAGGTGATTA
>JBDSWH010000168.1:0-9693 GCA_039926785.1 Gammaproteobacteria bacterium | reverse complement strand
TAAACCCTGCCAGCAATGCCTGCTGCACGCCGTGCAGGACGGCCGCGCCCTTGCCGCGATTCTCTGGCAGGACGATGACTCGGAGGTACGGATCCTTGCCGGCCTCCACGAGGAGGTCCGCGGCCGTGCCATCGGTACTGCCATCCACAATGACCCACACCGGCGCCCAATGCGTGCGAGCCGCCGCCACAGTCTCCACGACCCTCGGCCCCGGGTTGTAGCTTGGTCTCAGGACGACGTGTGTTGCGGAAGGTCCGTTCATCCGGCAATCGTCATCCGGGCTGTTGCTGCAGAGGCCGTGCCGCAAGCCACCCGTTCTGGGGGGAATCCGCCAGTTCCTCACGGAAATAGGCTTCCAGCGCGCGGTCAAGCGTGCGGGCATCCTGGGGTGCCTCAAAGCGCCGCCCGAGCCGCACCCTGAAGCTCACCGGAAGGCACGTCCGCGCGACTGGCGACCAGCCCTTGCTCAGGCACGGTGAATTGGCTTCCAGGATCAAAGCCTGCACCGGCACACCCGCCCGCTTGGCAATTAGCCCAACGCCTGAGGTGAAGCAATTCACGGGCGGCTGAACCGTCCGCGTGCCCTCTGGAAACAGCAGCAGCGTGCTCCCGCGTCGGAGCTCGGCCACGGAATCCCGCACCATCCGTCGCGGCGGCCGATTGCAGATGTAGCCGGCAAGGCGTGCGCTGCCCCCGAGGAACACATTGTTCATCAGGTCGGACTTCATGACGCAGGTCACGTTGGGATGGCGCGAGAGGATCAGTATGGCGTCGATGATGGAGGGATGATTGGGCGCGAGAATGATGCCCGGCTCGTCACGCAAGGTGTCAAGCGCGTCGAGGTCCAATCGGTAGGCTCCAACCAGCGTCAGCCAGGAACCGTAAAGCCGGCAGGCCAGGCTGATGCCGAGCCTGCCAATCCGGACGCCATTTCTACGCGGCAGGAGCGCGTAGAGGGGGAGAGCCGCCGCCGACAGCACCAGACAAGTCGCGGCAAAGAGGGCCATCGAGACGTAGGTCACCGCATAGTCCCACAGTGCTCGAAGCACACGGATCATGGCGGCACGGGACTCCCTGCCGCCTCGATTTCCACCAGCAGATCACAACGACAGATGTCAGCCTGCAGATAGATGATCGCCGCGCCCCGGGGAAGTCGCCGTGCCATCACCTGGCTAATCGACGGGATGTCGCTCGGATGCCGCACATACACCTTGTACTGCAGAGTCCGCATGGAGAATTTTCGGGCGTCGGTCAGTTCATTTGCGCCATCGACGAGCACCGCAATGTTGGTCATGGTCTCATCAGCCTGGGCCGCGGCGTCGCCGGCATGGACGGTCCGATGGCCGACAACGCTGGCCGTCCCAGAGATGAGCAGGAGATCGCCGAGACCCTGGGAAGCAATCGCCGCCCGCGAGAATGTCGGGCTGTCTGGACCATAGTCCGGAGGGTAATGGTAAGCGCTGACCTGTCGCGGATTCTCAAGGGTCTTCGCGGGCGCCGGACTGGCCAGAAAGTACACGACCAGGGCACCACCGGCTGGCGAACCCACCGCGCACGCCGCGGGAGGCGCGCTCTCGACGGCCCGCCCATGGGCCAGGAATGCCCGGCGCCGCGCGCTGTTGAATTGCCGGTAGCGCTCTCCTTGCGGCGTTTCCCGGTTGATGTCGGGCAAATAGTTCCAGATCCTGAGCACGTGGGGATAACCCAGCCGGTCGAGTGTCGAGAATATTTCCGCGTAGGCCTCGGAGGTGGCCTGCTGGATCGCGGTTGAGCCCTCGGCGGCGAGACGTGCCAATGATGACTCCCGAATTTCAATGCAGCCAAACAGGACCTGCGGCGCCGCACGGAACCGCAGGGGACCGCTGCTCCCGGACACGATGGGTTGCACGCACCGCCAGACTTCACACGTCTCGGCGCCAGGTCCGAGGTGTCGAAGTCCCGTGAACGCAACGGGAATATCGGGATGCGCGGGCCCCGGGGATCGCTGACCGAACCGCGCGACGCCTAACACGGTCTCCCACCAGTCGCTGGGACGGTCCGCCAGTTTGGAGGCAGGCAGACATTCAACCAGAAGTTCGTCGGGGGCCGCCATGGAACCCTCCAGGCGGCTCACGACGCCCTCATTCTCATTCGGCAAGGGCCGACCCGTGTTAATTGGCAACCATCGTGGAGGAGGTGGCAAAGATCCATGCCACGGCGACGCCACCCGTCACGGAATGTCGGGTCTCCACCAACGGACTGTCGATGAAAGCGGCACCGGCCAGGTTGTCGTACCGCAGGAAACTTCCAATCCAAAAATGACCCACCCGGAGGCTGGCCGTCCCACTGACAATTGCCCCACTATAACCGCCCTTCGCGCGGTAGGCGGGACGTTCAGGCGTGGAGTACTGGGGTTCCACGTCGTAGTAGTACGCATGGTATTTTCGGTTTGCGAACATGGGTCCCAGGTTCAAACCGGCGGTCCAGCCGGACGCTCCGCTGTCATAGTCCCAGGCGACTTGCGGAGTGAAAACCCACCCCTCCGGATCGACCTGGCGAAAATCGGTGACGAGGACCGCACGGACCGGCAACCTGATCTCGACCTTCTGCCGTGGTGAAGGCGCTGCGACCAGGATTTCCAGAGCCGGCCCGATTTCCAATGCGCCGTCCAGATCGGGCATGCCTGCACGGGCGCCGCCGGCGTCACTATCTGCGGGGATAGACCCACCCAGGCTCAGATTCAACCGAACACGCTCCGAGTGAAACAGGCTGGCGCGGATTCCATCGCGATCGATCTTCAGAATGTCCCCGCGATAGGCCACGTAGGGGAACGGCAGCACGTAATATTTCTGGTCACGTGAGCCCCGATAGGCGGGGAAGGTACTGGGAAGCGCCCCGATGCCCACCTCCCACAGCGGCAACTCGTCGCCCACCACGGTTCCGGCATACGTCGCCGCGACGACAGTGAGCGTCAGCTTCATCAGGGCGATGCACCCGGATGCCACCTTGACGGGAGCGGGATTCATCGGCCATATATACTACGTATGCGTCGGCGGATCGATCCGACGGTGCACGCAACCCGGACCAGGAAGCTGCCGAGAATCCGGCGCGCCATGGGTCACAAAATACAGGCAGTTCTGCATCGGCTTGCCAGGCCGTACAAACACTGATTACTTTCGCGGCAACGCGACGTCGACGACGGACAGCGTGGCCGGCGGCGGTAGTGAAATCACATGTCGCACCTGCATACCCGCCTGTTCGGTCAGCTGCCGGAATTCGGACTCCGTCCGCTCCCGTCCGGACGTGAGGACCATCAAGTTGACGTCCATGAACTTGTTGGCGTCTGGTTCATTGCCCGTGGCCATGATCGCGTCGATGATCAGGAGTCGTGCATCCTCGCGCAGGACCGCCCGGCAATTTTTCAGGAGGGAAAGCACCTGGCCGTCGTCCCAGTCATGGGTGATTCTCTTGAGTAAGTAAACATCGCCCGCCGGTGGTATCGAACGGAAGAAATCTCCCGGAGCCGATTCCCAGCGGCCCGAAAATCGGCTGTCGGCCAACCCTTCGGGCGCCGCCACGACCTGTGGCTGGTCGAAGATTATTCCCCGAGAATCTGGATAACGATCGAGGATGGCCGCCAGGAGCCCGCCCTGGCCGCCGCCGATGTCGACTATCCGGCGGTACGGCGTGAAGTCATAGGCGCCCGCGATGAGGGTATTTTCCCCATCCGAGACGCGCGCCATATTCCGGTCCAACAGGGCATTGACCGCGGGCTGCGCCGCCAGGTAGTCGAAGAATGGCTGGCCGTGCGCCTGGTCGAAGGCGGGTTCCCCCGTGCGCAACATGTCCGGAAGACGCGCGTAGCTTTGCCAAAGCAGATCCTGCCAGGGGCCACGCAACCGGTCCCGGAGCGAACCCGGGACTTCACTACGCAGGGCGTTGGCTCGGGGTGTGAGATGGAAACGGCCCGCGTCATCTTCGCGGAAAAACCCATAGGACGCCACGAAGCGCAGGAGCCGGTACAGCGTCGGAGCGTGCAACTCATCCCTGGCCGCCAGCTCCTCCGCCGTGGCGGGACCAGTGCCCAGCTGGTCTGCAATGCCACGCTCGGCCAGCGAGACAATCGCACGCAAGAGAAGCGTGTGGCTGCTGAGGACATTCAGGAATTCCGCCGCATCCGGGTCGGGTTTGTTGCTGTTTGGCGCGGTGGTCATTGCACAATCAGACGCACGTCCTGGATCAAGTGGCTGAGGAGCCAGTCGAGGGCGATGTCCTCGTGGGGTTGTTCTGAGGTAATGGGACCGCAGATGCCTTGGAACCCTGCTCCCGAGCGTCCACCCAAGCCACCAGCCTACCCAGGACCTGGGCAACGGCCTGGTCGAAGGCCTGGACGATGGCGCCCACCCGATTGTCGCTGGCGCTGACAGAAGCGTTGAAGCTCCGGTCGCCCACGAGGGTCTGGTCGCTTGCCCGATCCAGCGCCGCGTGCACCTCCACCACGATCGTCGGGGCGGCGGCCTGGCCATTGTCATAGCGGGCCTCGAACGTCCGCACGTCGAGCTTGAGCACATAATCGGCCCTGGCGATCTCGCCCCGGGCGATCAGCCGGGCAGGTCCCTGGTCTGCGTCGAAGGCGCGTTGCAGGGCGGTGTCGAACAGGGCTACCGACGACGTCACCCAGCGGGCGCCCTCGATGTAAGCCGCCTGTGTGCCGGTGACTGTCAGAATTCGGTCATTGGCGGCGGCGCGGTCAAAGCCTGAGACCGTCAGGAAGACGCCGAAGCCTGGCCCGCCTGATCCCGTCTCCTGCACCGGCGGCACCGTCGCGCCGAAGCGGTAGAGCTGGACCGGGTCCGCCTTCGGGAAGAGCGAGAAGCAGCCAGCAAGCAGGCTCGCCGCGGCCGCGAGTAGCAAGCGCCGGCTTACGGTCCTGGAGACCGCGGCTTGGGGCGGGATCATGGCTTCACCTCAATTTCCTGCGCGGGCGGCTTGGCCACAAGACCCTGGGGACTTTGTTGCACCTCGCTCAACGTGCGGTCGAGGTTGTCGGCAACTTCCTGCAGGCTGGCGATGGCCGAGGTGATCTGCGGGAGACCGTAGGTGGCGAAGTCGCCCATCGGACTTTCCACCTTGCCCATCAGCGTGTGAAGGGCCCGGGACGCTGCCTCGATCTCGGTGGCCGCGTCAGCTAGCCTGGCCACGCTGCGACGGCCATCGCCACTGACGAGGGCGTTGCTCGACCTGGCCAGTTCGCCGATCTGCTGCGCAGCCTGGTTCGCGCTCACCACCGCGCGCTCCGCCTCGGCGATGATCGACTTGTGGTCGCGGAGTTCCGCGGTAACGGCCTGGAGATCATCCATTGCGCCGCTAAGTCGCTTGATGTTTTCGTCCGACAGGACGCGGTTGAACCGGTCGAGGGCCTCGGCCGCCCGCCCCAGGACGTTGCCACCACCGGCCAGCAGGTCAGAGAGCGTGCTGGGTTCGGAGCGGATACGAGGCACGCTCCTTTTCGGGACGGTGTCCTTCAGCAGCCGCAGGGAGGGCGTCCCCGCGGTGATCTGCACATAATTCACGCCGGTGATGCCCTGCGGCTCCAGCATTGCAATGCTGTCGACGCGTATGGGAACGTCCGACGTCACCTTGGCCCTGGCGATTACGAGGGCGGGATCGGCCGCATCGAGCGAGATCCTGGTCACCTCGCCAACTTTAATGCCGTTGAAATGGACTTCGCCGCCCTGAGACAAGCCGCGGACCGGTCCCTTGAATACGATGTCGTAGTCATCGTAGGCCTGCCCGAATTTGAACGTCGCCAGCCAGAGGCTGAAGACGATCAAGCCGATCAGGAGCAGCGTCGAGGCCAGGCCAACGAGGGCGTAGTTGGCATTGCGCTCCATCAGTCGGCTCCCCGCGCGGCCCGCAACCCCGACGCCAGGCGTCCGCGTCGACCACCGCAATATTCCTGGATCCAGGGATGGTCGGACTTTTCGAGCTCGCGAACCGGCGCCATGGCCACGACCTTGCGGTCAGCGAGGACGGCCACCTGGTCCGTTATCGAATAGAGGCTGTCGAGATCGTGAGTGATCATCAGTACGGTCAAATCCAGATTCCCGGAAAGGTCGCGGATCAGCTCGTCGAACGCCGCCGCGCTGATCGGATCGAGGCCCGAGGTAGGCTCATCGAGAAACAGCAATTCCGGATCCAGCGCGAGGGCGCGCGCCAGACCTGCGCGTTTTATCATGCCGCCGGAGAGCTCGGAAGGCTTCAGCGCCCCGGCCCCGTGCGGCAGCCCGGCCAAGGCGATCTTCAGGTCCGCCAGCTCGTTGATCTCATCCTTCAGCATGTCGGTCTGCTCGAAAAGGGGGGCGGCCACATTCTCCCTTACGGTGAGATTCGACCACAGGGCGCCCTTTTGAAATAGAACGCCCCAGCGGCGGTTGATCGCCGTCCATTGCCGGCGGCGGGCGTAGCGGATGTCCTGGCCGAAGATTTTCACCGATCCACCCTCGGCACGTCTCAGGCCGATAATCGTGTTCAGGAGCACCGACTTGCCGGTGCCCGAGGCGCCAACCACACCCACGATTTCGCCCCGGTTTACGACGAGGTCGAGATTGTTGTGGATTGTGCGGTCGCCGATCCGGGAGATCAGCCCGCGCACCTCAACGGGCGGCGCCTCCCTGTCCAGCGGCGCTTCGTCGTCGACTTCCATCATATGTCGAGCTGCATGTAGATCAGGGCGAAGATTGCATCGATCAGGATGGTGGCGAAAATCGCCTGGACGACCGCCGCGGTAACGCGGCGGCCAAGGGACTCGACGTCGCCCCCCACTTCCATGCCCTGTCGGCAGCCGATGGCGGCGATCACCACCGCGAGCACGGGCGCTTTGGAGAGGCCAACCCAGAAGTGCGTCACCCCGACATTATCGATCATGCGCTGCAGAAACACCGCCGGACCCAGCTCCAGCACGACCCAGGCAACGACCATGCCGCCGGCCAGTCCGGCCAGAGTAGCCACAAAGGTCAGCAGTGGAATCGCGAGTAGCAATGCCAGGAACCGCGGTAACACAAGGGCGTCGAAGGGGTCCACGCCGAGCACCTGCATGGCATCGACCTCCTGGTTCATCTTCATCGCCCCGATCTCGGCGGCGAAGGCTGAGGCGGACCGGCCTGCCAGAAGCACGGCCGTGATCAGGACGTTGAACTCGCGCAGCACGGCGATGCCGATCAGGTCCACGACGAAGACCTGGGCGCCAAACCTGCCCAGTATGTTCGCGCCGAGCAGTCCGACGACCGCACCGATGAAGAACGTGGTGGTTGCGACAATCGGAATGGCGTCCAGCCCCGCTCGCTCCGCGAGAGAAAAGACGGCGGCCCAGCGCACCTTCGCCGGCTGACGTATCGCCCGACCAAGGGCCACCAGCAGGTGGCCGTTGAAGACAACCAGGTGGTAGACATCCACACCGATGCCCACAACGCTCCGGCCGGCGCGCTCAAACAGATCGAAGAACGGGCGTCGCCTGAGGACCGGCGTCCGCGGCGCCGTGGCGGCACGAGCGACCATGTCCAGCAGTCGGACGATCTCCTGGCGAGCGCTGATCTTGCCGGGATCGGCCGCCTGTTCGACGGCTCTCAGGATGCCATAGGCGCCGGAGGTGTCGCAGCGGCCGATGCCGTTCGCATCGATCGAGACAGCGCGCGTGCCCTTCAGCGCCTCGCCGAGACGCTCATTGGCCATGCCCATGTGCACGGCCGTCCAGTCACCGGTCAGCACAGCTGTCGGACCCTGGCCCGTCATCTCAACCTTGAAGTCGGCCGGATGGCTCATGCGTTGGCGTTGGCCTGCCCCCATTTCTGACTCCACGGTCCCGACGTCGGGGTCTTGAATCGGCCACTCCTGACTGCTCTGTGTGGCAACCTTACTGCCAAATGGTCTGCAGTTTTCAGGGGGCTTCATGCCCGCGACGCCGGGACTCCGAGTCATGGCTGCGCTGGACTGGCTGCCCCTCACGCAATTCGGGCTCCTACCGATTCACCCCGAGTGCAATCAACGATTGTTGGCGCCAACCACCTTAGTTGGTCACTAGGTTTAGGCTGCCGTACTGGGATGTCACTAGGTCGAGCCGATCACTACCGCTACCGCCTAGCCGCTTCCTGTGATCGTTCCGAGGAGCGTCTGGCGCAGAAACCCCTGACATTTGAGGGGTTATCGGTTCTTCTCGGCGGGGTAAGTGGGGGAGAGACCTCCACATCGCCAGGAACGGCGAGGATTGTAGGCGGTTAGCGAGGGATCTACGACCAGAAGTACCCCCAGATTGTGGACCTACCCGCTCCGGTGCGTGTGGAATAGCTGCCCTGTGGAATGCCCGCGTGTGGCCTAAATTCCCGTGCAGTCATTGAAGGGAGTTCCAATGCGGTCCGCGCTTCTGGCTGGAATACTTGCCCTTGCGTCCCCCGCCGCCACCACCACTTACGAGAGCAGGGGCCGCCGTGCGCGAGTGGCCCCTATGGCGCGGCCCCGGGGCCGGGCGGCACGCCCAGAAGCTGCCGGTAAAGGGCCGTGTCCTGGGCGTTCACGGCCCCGTTGCAGTTGATGTCCGCCTTGTTGTAGACCGGCCCGACGCTCGGCTGCCCTAGCAACTGCCGGTACAGGATCGTGTCCTGGGCATTGGTAGCGCCGTTGTTGTTCAAGTCCCCGTCGCAGCGATTCCCGTAGCCGTCATCGTCCGAGTCGCACTGGGCGCCGGGACCGGTGTTGTTGGCCCGCGTGCGGCAGTTGTCGCACGCATCACCGCGCAAATCGCCGTCGGAGTCTGCCTGGCTGGGGTTGGCGACGGTCATGCAGTTGTCCAGGAAATCCATGGTGCCGTCGAGGTCCGTGTCAACGGCATTGAAGACTGCAAACCGGCCGGTGTCGGTCGGAAAGCCGGGACCCACTTCAAGGGCGATCCAGGCACCCTCGCCCATCGGGCGGTAGTACATGTCATTGCCGATCGTTTCGCCGAACAAGGAGAATGATTCCGCGGTGGAGTTTGTGCTGCTCCACCCAATGTTGTTGCCCCCGGTTTGCTCCACGAGCAGCCAGTACTTCGTGTTGGGCTGGAGCACGGTGGTGCCGTTGGCCGGAAACACCTGGTTCTGAAGTCCGGCATTGAGGAGGGATTTACTGCCGAGATCTTCCAGCAGGCTGCCGGGAAGCCCGCCGCTATCGCTGAAAATTCTGGCCGAGACCGCCCCGGGCTGATTCGCAAACAGGGACACCGTGACGCCGCCCAGCGCGTGGCTTTGGGCGGCCAGCGTAAAGGAGGACGCCATGGTGTATACGCCGCCCAAGCCGGCACCGAAATCGTAATTTTCAGCCAGGTTGCTGACGAATAGGCCGCCTCCGGCTGCGGTGTGTAGCCAGAACAGGCCAAGGACCAATCCCATCCTCATCCGAGCAAGCATGACGATTCCTGTCTTTTTCCGGACAAAACGCTCAGCGACCACGGCGTGGCGCCGCGTCTCGGGACGCAACGCGCAGTCTGCAGTTCCAGTTGGTGTCGCGGAGTCCTCGGGCATGAGGACAGGAAACCGACCATTCCGGGGTTCGTACTGAACCGTGTCCGATCGGCGGGATCGACGTTTGAACGGTGCTACCGTTCTAATGGCTTGTCAATGATGCTGTGGGGGGGATAAGGGCACCCTGGAGCGTCCGTATGCCAGCAGACATAAGCCAGCG
>JBDSWH010000167.1:0-8636 GCA_039926785.1 Gammaproteobacteria bacterium | reverse complement strand
ACTGCGGAGGTCGTAGCGCATCAGGCGCCGGGCCGTTTCCGTCGTGTAGGTGATGAACTCGCCGGACGGGTGCATCGTCGAGTGCGTGACGCCCTTGAAGCGCGTCGGTTCGGGCGCGTACTCGGTGGGGTAGTCGTCCAGCAGACGGAGGTCCGGGCTGTACTGGTAAATATGGCCCGCGCCCAGTGTGCCATCCGCGAGCAGCTTGGCGGTGGTGCCCTTCCAGATCTCCTTGCCGATGAAGTACTCGCCAAAATAGTGGTTGCCCGCCTGGTCCCAGTTGACGCTGCCAAAGGCGCGGCCGGAATCCCAGGGCGGCAACTCCTTCGCATCGGGCGTGGCCCGGACGGCGACATGGTCGTGGCAGTCGAAGCCCCAGAGGGTACCGTCCGGCGCCACCGTGCAGCCGACGATGAAGTACCGGGTGCCCGTGGTGTACCAGGTTCCCTTCGCAATCCAGTTCCGGTCGAACTGCAGGATGCGGCCCTCGCCCTTGTGGTCGTCACCGGGGTCATTGAGGTACGTGCAGCCCAGGAAGATATCGCCCTTTTCGAAGGGCTTGAGGGTGGAAGTCTTCTGCACGGTCTTCGCCTCTCTGAATAGCAGGGTCTACCGGGTTGCACGCCTCGGCAGCGGATGCTCTTCCACACCCTGGCTGCGAAGGTAGTCTTCGTAGCCGCCGTGGAAGTCCACGATGCCGTCCGGCCTCATATCGATCACCCGCGTGGCCAGCGATGCCACGAACTCCCGGTCGTGGCTCACGAAGATCAGGGTGCCGGGATAGTTATCGAGAGCCAGATTCAGCGCCTCGATGGATTCCATGTCCAGGTGGTTGGTGGGCTCGTCCATGAGGAGGACGTTGGGCTTGAGGAGCATCATCTTGCCGAACAGCAGTCGGCCCTCCTCGCCGCCGGAAATAACCTTCACTGATTTCCGGCTCTCGTCCTTGGAGAACAGCATGCGGCCGAGCGTGGCCCGCAGCGCCTGCTCGTCGTCGGACTTCTGCTGCCACTGGCGGACCCAGTCGAACAGCGTCAGGTCAGCGGCGAAGTCACCGCCGCGATCCTGCGGAACGTAGCCCGTCTGCACGTTTTCCGACCACTTCACCGAACCCTCGTCCGGGGCCAGTTCCTGCACCAGGCACTTCAACAGTGTGGTCTTGCCGACGCCGTTGGCGCCGATGATCGCAATCCGCTCGCCCACTTCGACTTTCAGGTCCAGTCCGGTGAACAGTGGCGCTGCGTCGTAGCCCTTCGTGAGGCCCTCGGCCTCCAGGGCGAGTCGGTAGAGCTTTCGGGCCTGATCGAAGCGGATGAACGGGCTCACGCGGCTCGAGGGCTTCACCTCGACCACCTCGATCTTCTCGATCTGGCGGGCCCGCGAGGTGGCCTGCCGGGCCTTCGACGCGTTGGCCGAGAATCGGCTGACGAAGGTCTGCAATTCAGCGATCTGGGCCTTCTTCTTCGCATTGTCCGCAAGGAGTCGCTCGCGCGCCACCGTGGAGGCAATCATGTACTGGTCGTAATTGCCCGCGTAAACGCGCAGCTCTCCGTAATCCAGGTCTGCCATGTGGGTGCAGACACTGTTGAGGAAATGCCGGTCGTGGGAAATGATCACCATCGTGCAGTCGCGGGAGTTCAGCAACTCCTCGACCCAGCGGATGGAGTTGATATCCAGGTTGTTGGTAGGCTCGTCGAGCAACAGGACATCCGGATTACCGAAGAGCGCCTGGGCCAGCAGCACGCGCAGCTTCCAGCCGGGTGCGACCTCACTCATGAGGCCGCCGTCCAGTTCCGCCGGGATACCGACGCCGCGCAGGAGTTCGCTGGCGCGGGACTCGGCCGTGTACCCGTCGAGCTCCGCGAACTGGGTTTCCAGTTCGGCAACGCGCATGCCGTCCTCTTCGCTCATCTCCGGCAGGGCGTAGATGCGGTCCCGTTCCTGCTTGATGGGCCAGAGCTCGGCGTGGCCCATGATCACGGTGTCGATCACCGGATACTCCTCGAAGGCAAACTGGTCCTGGCGCAATTTGCCGAGCCGGGCACCCGTATCCAATGCCACGTTGCCCGCCGTCGGCACGAGGTCGCCGCCGAGAATCTTCATGAACGTGGACTTGCCGCAGCCATTGGCGCCGATGAGTCCGTAGCGGTTGCCGCCGCCGAACTTGGCCGAGACGTTCTCGAACAAGGGCTTGGCACCAAATTGCATGGTGATGTTGGCAGTGGTGATCAAAGGGGTATCCCGGGGTTGGGCGGCCGCAGACGCTGCAGGCCGCTGGGAGTCATTATAGGGGCAACCGGCGCTCCGTAGCCCGGGGCCCCGCGCGGATTCGCGCCTAAAGGCGCTCCTACAACATCGGCATTACGTCGAAAGCCACACTGATCCGGTCGCCCAGCTGGGCAAAGGGCAGCGTCCGGTGCCAGAACCAGGACGGGAACACCACGAGACGACCGGGCACGGCCGCGATCCGGCGCCGCTCCGGGTCGACCCGCGCTGCCACCCGGGGCGGGGGCTCGCCAAACTCCAGGGCCCCGTCGTCGCCCAGTTGCGGCGGCGTTGCCACGTAGTAGACCCCGCTCAGCCAGGCGAGCGGGTGCAGGTGGGGCAGCTGGTGACCGCCGGGCGCGAGCAGGGTGCCCCAGAGACGCAGCGTCCAGCGGTCTGATGCCCAGGCCATGACGGGATGCCCGGCATAGCCGTCTCGCTGCAGTTCACCAATTACCGTGCCAAGTTCTGCATTCAGCACGTCACGGAATGCCATGAGGATCGCGGAGGAATCCGGATCGAGTTCGCCGGTCTGTGCGCCGCCGCGCGTGGCCTTGCTGAGCGGACTCGCCAGTAGGGACGAATCGGCGCGCAGCAGGGCGGCAAGCTGTGCATTGAAATCGCTGGCGTCCGCAAACCCCCGCGGCACGGGGAACTCGCGGACTTTCACCAGTCGCTCAAGGTCGACGAGCGCCCGCGCAGCGTCCGCCTGGCCGGCGTCCCGCAAGGCCAACCCGCGGGACGCGAGTACCAGACGCTCGCCCGGATGGCGTTTCAGGAACTCGCCGCTCACGCGAAGAGCCGCTTCGCCGCGCCCTTCAGCGGAGTACACCGTGGTGAGATCGGCCGCTGCCCGCGCGTTGTCGGGATTCACGCGGAGCGCGGCTTCCAGCGCACCGATGGCATCGGTGGCCCGGCCGAGTTGCTGCAGCGACACCCCCAGGTTGATCAGCGCCATGTCGTCGGGGCCGGCATGGAGCGCGGCTTCGAGCAACGGCACGGCCGCCGCGTGCCGACCAAGGCCCACCAGCACGGCGCCCTTCGTGGCCAGCAGTTCCTGACGGCCTGGGGTCGCGCCAAGCCCGTCGTCGCACTCGGCCAACGCCTCTTCACCCTGTCCCGCCTCGACCAGCGTGGTGGCCAGGTTGCAGCGGACTTCCAGATCGCCCGGGTCCAGTTCGAGCGCGCGACGGTGGCAGTCGAGAGACGCCTGGATGTGGCCGCGGTACTGGAGCAGCGCGCCCAGGTTGGCCAGCGCCTTGCGGGAGTCGGGGTCCCGGGCAAGCGCCCTGCGCAGTGCCGACTCAGCGAGCTGCAGGTAGCCAGCAGCGAGATAACTCAGACCCAGCTCGGCAGCGGGTTCCGGATCGTCCGGCGCGGCATCGGCGGCCTTGCGGAGCAGCTTCAGCGAGAGGTCGAGATTGCCGGTATCCCGGGCGAGGATGCCCCGGAGACGCAACGCCTGGGCGTGGGACGGCTCGGCGCCGAGGACGGCGGCGTACTGTTCGTCAGCTTCGGCGGCGCGGCCGGCCCGGTGAAGGGCCATGGCCTGGCGCAGGTGGTCATTTCCGGAGTTCATGCGAACTGTAACTTTTTGTATCGATGGGCCCGCCGTGCATCCGCAGCCCGAGGCCCCGCGAAACCTAACCCATCGTTCAACTATTCAAGGAGAAGCCCATGACCCGCATCAATTCGCTCAACCAGTACGTCGAGACCGCCATCATTGTCACGGTCAGCCTGATTGCCCTGGCCGGCATCGTCCGGTTCATCATCCTGGCGTTCTGATCGACTGCGCGGTATCTGCCGACCCCGCCCTACCCTGCCCGCAGCCACTTCTGCTTGGCGCCAAAACCGAGCTTCCAGAGCCACGTCTCCGTGTAGAGGATACGGTCGGCCACGACCTTCAGCAGCTGGCGCTCAAAGGGCTTACTCGTGTCCATCGCGAGATCGCTCATCCATTCGTGCCAGCGGAAGACCTTCATGCCCCGATCCCAGCCGGGTGCGTGGGGCTCGATGATGACCGCCTGGCCAAAAATCTGGGCGCCCCGGGCGCTGTGCCAGCCGTGATAGTTGCCGTGCACGGCCACCGAGATTCGCGGGTCCCGAAGCAGTGCCTTGAGCTTGGGCGTGCCCGGGTCGGGCAGCATGTAGAGATCAAGACCATCCGCGTAGAACTCAATCGGGCTGGCGATGGGCTGGCCCTTGGCTGTGACCGTGGCCATCACACACATGTTGGTGGAACCCAGCAGCTGCTGGATGCGGTCTTCCAGCTGTTCGCGGGGCAGGTCGGTCAGGGGCCAGGGTGGCTCGACCCAGCGGTAAGCGGTGCTCATTGGGGATCTCCGGTTAAAGTGTGGGGCACGGTTGGCATAGGGCCGTATTCTAAGGAGTAATCGGGATGCGGTACTGGCTGTTAATCGCCTGTCTGCTGGGCAGTCCGGCGCTTCAGGCGGAAACGCTACGGTCGGCTGTCCGGCACAAACACGGCAGCAGCGATCTCCGGATCGCCGTCGACGGCGCCGATATGACCATCGACCTGGACGGGCCGGCGGGCAACATCCTCGGCTTCGAGCATGTCCCCGCCACACCGGGCGAAAAGAGCGCGCTCGCGAAGGCGCTCGATACCCTGCGCAGTGGCGACAACCTGTTTCTCACCCCACCGGTCGCGGCGTGCCGGATGGTGTCAGCGGCAGTTTCACCACCGGTGTTCGGCACTGGCGACCATGCCGACCTGCGGGCGTCCTGGAGCTTTCACTGCGGCAGTCCGCCCTCGTTGCAGTGGGTTGAGGCGCAGCTCATGGCGGTATTTCCCGACGTTGTGAAGCTGACGACCGCGATGGTATCGCCGGGAGGTCAGAAGGCCGTGGTCTTGACGCCCGGGACGCCGCGGGCGCTGCTCCCGGGGCAGACGACGACCCGGTGACCTCAGGGCTGGAAGCCCACTTCCCGTTGATGCCGAATGGCGAGAATGCGCACTTCCTGCTGGCTCACCACAAAGCGATACAGGGAGACATAGCCCGTTTGGCCGTAGGAGATGATCAACTCCCGAACATCGCCGACGATCCGGCGTCCAACCAGCGGGTGTGCAGCGAGGTTGTCCGCTGCTGATTGAATGGCTGTCACGGCATCGAGCGCAGCGTCCGGGTTGTTCTCCCTGAGGTAGTGAAACGCTCGTTCGATGTGCTCAAGAGAACGACGCGAATAGACTACCGTCGGCACGGCTTCGGCCGGGCAGGTGCTTCGCCGAGCGCCAGCCGCTTCATCCAGGCATGTACGTCTTCGGCGCGGTACACCTCACCCGTCTTGTCGATGCCTTCGTCTGCTGCCAGTGCCTCCTGCACCAGACTGCGCATCTGTTCCTCATAAGCCGCATGCCGCTCCACGGCCTCGACGATCAGGCTGTGGGCCGAGCGGCCGGTCTGCTTGGCAAGCGCGCCAATTCTTGCCCGCAACTTGGGAGGCAGGCGAATCGTGGTGGTTGCTGCCATTACCGGCTCCTTCGTGAAGGCTGAGTCACAAACGTAGCACTCAGGTCGCAAGATGGCAATCGACGCTTCACCGCTGCGTGGCCGAACCCCCGGCCGCGAGGGGGCGCCGCTCCTGCACCACGCGCCGCCGCTCCGCGTAGGCCACATCCTCGACCCACAATCGCTGGGCCCGGCGCTCGAGCCAGGGACGCGCCCAGCGCGCGAAGCGCACCACGTGCGCGAACTGGGGCCGGTCTGAAGTCGCGAGCGTGGCCTCGATCACCGCGCACCGGGTTTCGTCAATCGGCGTCGCGTGGGTCTCCACCACCGACCCGGCGCCGTCACCACGCACGATCGTCATCACGATCGTGCGCGGATCGGGACAGTGGAATCGCGCATCGACCTCGACCGCGAGGCGTCCGACGACGGCGAAGGCGACGCGCACCGTGATCTCGTCGTCCTTGCGTTCGACAACCTGCAGGCGGCGGAACGTGTGCGGGTGGTAGTGGACGCCGTGCCAGGGATCCAGGCGATTCGCGAGCACGTCCTCCGGACGACAACGGGCCTCGAGGCGCACCACGGCGTCGATGTAGCGGGCGGGGCGCTCCGGCATCGCCGGGAGTTCCATCGGCGCTTCTCCCGCGTCATCAAGGCGGACCCACACGAGCACCCCATCGTCATGCACGGGCAGTGGGCGCCAGGCACCCTGGGGCTTATCGCCCAGTTCCATGCCGTGCCAGGGACAGACGAGCAGGCCCTTCCGCACGCAGCCGGCGGCGAGGGACGCGCCCATGTGGGGGCAGACATCCGGCGCCGCCATCAGGCCGTTGGGCCCGCGCCAGAAGACGAGGTCCCGGTCGTCGATGCGATAACCCCGCGGCTCGGACCCGAACCGGCGCCGATCGTCCACCAAGAACCAGCCCCCGCCGGAACGGCCGAGGGCGATGTGCAGGGCGCTCGCCATCCAGCGCGGGTCGGCCTGCTGCCAGTCCGGCAGGGTGGACGCGGCAGGCAATACCGGCAGGGCGCGCCCGAAAAGGATCAGTTCGCTCATGCGGACCGGGCGAAGGGTCCGCGGACCGCAACCGACCAGAGAGGTTCAGGGGCCATGCCCCGTTCGTCGAGCATCTGGTTGGCCGCCAGGAAGCCGGCGGACACGGCGCGCTCCATGAGCGCGGAGGGAAACGGAAGCCGCACAAAGTCTCCAGCGAGAGTCAGGCCGCGATAAGGCGTTTGGACCTCCGGCCGCAGCGCATAACTGCCTGGCGCAAAGGCAGGGCAATCCTGCCGCAGCAGAAAACGATCTTCAATCACCGTCGCGCCCACGGTTTCCGGGTACAGCGTGTGCAATCCGGCCAGCAGCTGGTCCTTCAGTCCGGCTTCGTCCGTGCCGGGCGGCAAGGCGTAGGCGTGCAGCTCGACCACCGAACCACCGGTCCGCTCCGCCCACGTGCGGCTCTCGTCCTCCAGATTCTCGTAGACGGAAATGTTGTCCAGGGGTCCTACGCCCGCCGTACCGGCAAAGCCGGCCCGGGTCGTCTCCACGCGCCGGTCGAGCCACAGGCGCCAGACGGCGAAGGCATTGGTCACGCGCAGCGAATCAACGCGGCGGCACCAGTCGGCGTCATCGAGGCCCCGGGACGCGCCAATGATCGCTTTCACACCGGGCACGTCGGTGGCGAGAACCACCAGCCCGGTGGTGATCGTCTCCTGGTCCGTGGCCACTACCCACCCTCCGTCGGTCGTTCGCTCCAGCGCTCGTGCACGACTACCCAGGCGCACGGTGGCGCCGAGACGACCGAGCAGCGCACCCAGCGGCGTGAAAATCGCGCGGGAGAACGGCCGGTCCGCCACATCGAACACCAGCCCGTCGTGATTGGCCGTGAAATAGAAGTGCAGCATCTGGAGCAGGTCGGCGGCCGACATGTCCGACTGGGGATTGAAGCAGGAGTGGGCGAAGACGTGCAGGAGACGCTGGCGTGCCAGTGGCGGGAAATTGAGCGAGTCCAGGTACTCACCCGCCGTAATCTGATCGAAATCCGCGTAGGTGTGCCGGAAATCGAAACGCAGCATGGCCAGGGCCGCAGGAACGTTGACCTTCATGAGGTCGCGGAGCCCGAGCGTCTCCGTGCGCCAGGTGAGCTTCGCCACGTTGACGAGTGGCGCGTGGGTCAGGCCGGCAAAGGACTCGTTGCCGGTGGGCGTGAGGATCGGGTAGTCGGTGGTGGCCTTCAGGAAGCCCAGCTCAGGATCCACGCGCCGGAGCAGCTGCCGCAGGTTGTAGTACTGGCGGAAGAAGGCGTGGAAGCCCCGTTCCATGTCGAAGGGTGTCCCGTCCCTGAGCCGGTCCGGCCACGCGCCGGCGCGGCCGCCGAGAAACGCCTCTGCCTCGAGCACGGTGACCTGCACGCCCCGTTCCGCCAGGATGACCGCTGCCGCCAGGCCGGCGAGCCCGCCGCCGATGACGGTGGCCGTCGTCGGTCGTTCGAGCGCCGCTCGACGTCCGGCGAGGGGCGGCATGTCCACTGGCAGCGCGTGGCGGGAGGGCGATCGGATCACCCCGTCATTCTGTCACAGCCCCGCGGGACGGGGGCCCGGAGGAGCCTAGGGCGTCAACGCGCGAACGCAACGCACTCCCATCGGAAAGCCCTTCGGGTCGTCGATCAGGATGCTGGGGCCACCGGATTCGTAGTAGCTGCTCCACGCGGACACCGCGGGATCCGCGGCCACCTGCGTCGATGTCCAGTAGCTGCCGGCGAGGTTGCCAACGTTGCCGCTCTCGAGCAGGTTCGCGCGCATGTTGGCCAGCGCAGGACTTCCGGCGTCGCCGCAACCGGCCTGGGTGCCGTAGCCCATCTCGCAGACCGCCGGCAGGTACCAGTCCGAATAGCCGTCAATGACGGC